>DATMBT010000642.1:0-3265 GCA_035559475.1 Gemmatimonadaceae bacterium | reverse complement strand
CTTCGCGCTCGCGAAGTACCAGGCGCGGGCCAGTGGCCCGATCCACGTTGGGAATGTCGACGCGTCGAACCCGTATCCCCGGCGCGACAGGATCTCCAGCAGCAGCGGGCTCCAGCTGTATCCCGGACCGCGAAATCCGACACAGGTGCGCCCGGTGACCCGGTAGATCGCATCCTCGGTGCGGGTCAGCTCCTCGTCGATCTGCGAGCTGCTGTAGCGATGCAACCACGGCTCGTGTTCGTACGAGTGATTTCCCATCTCGTGGCCGGCGTCGGCCAGGGATCGAATGGCGTCAACATTTTCATCGCGATCGGCATCGATGCCCACGACGAAGAACGTGATCCGGATTCCGAGGTCGTCGAGCAGGCCAAGGATGACTGGCGCAAACCCGGGCAGGAACGTGGGTCGGCTGCGCCACTCGTCGTCCCCGTGTGTCTTCAGGTACGACCAGAGGTTGTCGGTATCGAGTGAGATGCTGGCCAGCGGCGCGGTGCGGGTCATGCGGCCACCACCTGCGTCCGCGTCGCAAACCGGCTGTGCAGGATCTGCGCCTGGCGTTCCGCCAGGCTGATGGTCTCATTCACGTTGAGCGTGCCATGCGCGATCTGCGCCGAGTTGGCGATGAATACGTTAGGCAGCGAGGTCTCGAGTGGTGGCATGACATCGGTGGTGTACCGGTGGGTCGAGACGGCCAGGACGTCGCGGGCGCGGGCGACGCGGGAGGCCACGATGTGGCTGGTCGTCAGTCCCGGCACCATGTGGCAGAGCGCGGCGAAGAACTCGATGCTCACCTGTTCGTCCGACCAGTTCCACATTCCATCGCGCTGCGTCAGGTAGCGCGGCAGGTAGACAAGGGTGTTGCCACCGAACGCGCTGCGGTCAACGAGAGCGGTCGTCTCGATGACGCCGGTGAACGGCACCCAGCGTTCCGTGATGTTGGTGACGTAGAACCCGGGCAGTGGCCGTGAGAGCAGCCAGGACGGGCACACCACACCCTGGTAGACCACGCGTGCCAGGCGATCGTGTTCGGCGCCACCCAGCTGCGGACAGAGGCGACTCACGATCGGGCACGACACGGTGAGGATCGCATGGTCGAACACGGCCGAGCCAGCGCCGTCCACCGTTACGACGGCCCCGGCGCCTTCGTCGCGCACGCCGGACACCATGGCACCGGTGACGATCTCCACGCCGGCGCGCTCCGCATAACGACGAACCGCGGGCAGGATCGCGTCGTACCCGCCGGTCACGTAGCCCATCATTTCGCGCTTGAGGCCCGTCCGTCGCGCGGCGTACATCCGCGCGATGATGGCCCAGATGAAGGCGGCGCTGGCGTCCTTCGCGTTGTCGCCGAGCTTCGCGCGCAGCAGCGGCTCCCAGATCCGTTCGGTCGTGCGCTTGCCGGACCAGCGACGGAGCCATTCGAGCGCCCCCATGTTCTCCAGCGGCAGCGGATCGCTGATGCGGGACGCCATCAGGATCGTGGCCGCGAGGCGACTCTTGTCCACCATGTTCAGTGGCGGAAAGCGGAGAAACTCCGGCGCCGACGAGAGCGAGATCCATCGCCCATCCACGTAGAAGCCGGTGCGCGTCGTTCCCCAGCGCAGCCGGTCCTTCAACCCGACTTCACCCAGCAGGCCGGTGAGCGCGGTATCCGACTGCAGGATAACGTGATAAAAGCGATCCCACTTCCACTCCCCGATGCGGTCCGCCGACGCGAGCCCTCCCACGGCCGCCGAGCCTTCGTAGACGCGCACGCGGTGTCCGCGCTGCGCCAGGCGAAGTCCCAGCGTCAACCCCATCATTCCACCCCCCACCACCGCCACGTTAGGCATGGATCGTTGAAGCTCCCTGGTTGTTGGAATGAGGTGGCCCGGGTCCGCGCGCGCGCCCCAGTTCGGCGAGCAGGCGGAGGTGTCCGGCGATCACCGGCAGCACGCGCATTTTCGACCGGCCGATGAGCCGTGATTCCAGCGTGGCGGGCACCTCGGCCACCACGTTGCCGCCAAGGATGGTCCTGGCGAGCGTTTCAGCGACGCCCAGGAAGCCGCGATGCGAGAGCGTCAGACCGTTGAAGGCACTGCGGCGGTACCCGCGGAAACAACTCGTGTACGTGTGCAGGTCCGAATCCAGCGTGCGCCGGTACATCGACGACAGTGTCCGTGAGAGCGCGAGGCGCCAGCGTGGAACGCCGACCACGTGCCCGTCAGGATGGTATGGCGACGCGGTGACCAGCGTCGCGCCGCGTTCCAGTGCCTCGACCAGACGCCCGATGTCATGCGGATCGTACGTGCAGTCCGCATCGATGGAGCACACCAGTTCAGCCGGCGATTCCGCGATACCGGTGAGGATGGCGTGCGCCACGCCGCGGTTCACCGGGTGCCGGACCATCGTGCAGTTCGCGCGACCACCGACGAGTCGTGTCAGGACGACTCCCGTATCATCGGCGCTCGCGTCGTCCACGAACACGAAGTGGAACCGGTACTGTTCGGCAAAACGACGTTCAACACTGGCCAGCGTGTTCATGAGGTACGGCAGCGTCTCCGCCTCGTTGTAGCAGGGCACGACCACGGCGATTTGCGGACGCCGGTCTTCGGTCCGCGCAATCACCAGCGGCGCGGAGGAGCGCGTTTTTTCGGCGGCTCGCGCGGGCAGTTGCGGTGGCAACCCGAGCCAGTCGGCGAAGCCGGTAAACGGCGACACCACCAGGAACTCGCGCACCAGGTCCGTCATGCGTTCGAGGTTCCGGTAGTGCCTGACGCGAGTGAGCCATGATGCCGCCGTGATGCGCGGCTGCGCCGGATCAAGCTCCCAGGCCTGGAAGTACATCGAGAAGGGCGCGCGGTGAGACCTCATCCACGAGGCGACCGCGCGCCGGACGACCGTCGGCGGCAACTGCCGGAACCAGTTACCGCCGCCGATCGGGACCCGGAATCCCCCAATGGATGTTGTTGGTACGGGGAACTCCCACAGGGTGCGCTGTCCGAGTTGTATCGCGAATGGCTCGAGGTGCTCCTGACCTGCCGCAAAACCCACTTGCAGGAGTGAGGCGTCATAGTCGTAGCCGGCGTCGGCGAGCTTTGCGAGAAGCCCAAGGTCACGCGTGCTGATCCAGTCGGGAACGCGCGTGCCTCGAACGCGAACACCGGCGGCAGACTCGAGCAGCTCGCGACTTCGTGCGAATTCGTCCACCAGGGCACCAGCGGATAACTCGCGCAGACCACGGTGTGCGTAGCCCGAGTTCGCAATTTCGTGTCCGTGCTCGACG
>DATMBT010000641.1:0-4306 GCA_035559475.1 Gemmatimonadaceae bacterium | reverse complement strand
CGAAGGCGATGAACGCGAGAATGACCAGCCGTCCGTGAACCTCCGTCGGCAGGAAGGGCGCCGGCGGAGCAGGCATTACGTTGCCTATCGTCGAGAGCTCCTCGGGCGCCGACAGCGATGCCGCCGTGAAACCCACAATTGTTTCCGGCGTGGCCGGCAGCACGAGGATACCGCCCGTGAACTTCGGCAGCGGATTGAGACGGAACTGGATCCGTGTCACCACGCCGAAGTTGCCGCCTCCGCCGCGAATCGCCCAGAAGAGATCGGGCTCGTGATCCGCATCAACGAGCAGTTGGCGGCCATCCGCCGTCACCACTTCGGCGGCCAGCGCCGAGTCGATCGTCAGGCCGAACTTGCGGACGAGAAACCCGATGCCGCCGCCGAGCGTGATGCCGCCGACGCCGACGGAGCCCGAGTCGCCGAAGCCGATTGCGAGCCCGTGCTGCGATAACGCCTCGGTGACCTGGTGTGCCGTCGCCCCTGTCTCGACCCACGCCGTGCACGCGTCAGGATCGATGTCGATCTTCGACATGTCGCGCAGGTCGATCACCAGTCCGCCGTCGGTCGTGCAGTGGCCCACAACGCTATGGCCGCCACTCCGGACCGCCAGCTCATAGCCTTCGTTGCGCGCCGTCGCGATAACTCGGCGCACATCGTCCACATTGGTGACGCGAACGATGGCTGACGGACGCTTGTCGATGCCGCCGTAAAAGACAGTGCGGTACTTGTCGTAGTCCGGATCGTCGGGTGTGACGACGCGTCCAGCTATGCCTGCGAGGGAATTGAGAGACGGCGGCAGCGTATCGGCTGACATGACGAATTCCTTGAGAGTCTTCACTATTGCGTCGAACGAGGCCCGCGAGGATCGACATTGAGGGCGGCGGCATGGCCGTTTCCGGTTACGTTACTGGCGAGTCATGAGGTCGCTGCAACCTGGACTCCGTAACCAATTCGCAACCCTTCTGCGACCGCAAACGATAGAACTATGCGCAGGCTGACGCGATTTGCGGTGGTCCTCGGGATCACGCTCACCCTCATTCGTTGCACCGATTCCACCGAGCCTGAGGGCGCGCGTTTTGTCTTTCGCGACCCGCTCACGCAGGACATCGTGCGGCTCGAGATCACCAATCCCGAAGGGTTGGATCAGGCCAACGCCCTCCTGCAATCCGGCGCCGCACAATGGGCGCTCGGGACTCCCCGGCGAGGTGACGGCGGTTTCAACGCGCCGTGGACGTGGCACATCGACCCGGCCTCGGTCACGTTTGCTGAGGTGACGATCGAGGCGTGCCAGGTGTCGGCGTCAGCGATTGCCGACGATCTCGATTACTGGATGGGGTTCGGCCAGGTGTGCATCTGGGGCTCCGTCGAGTCGAAAGAACGCTGACAGCGACGGAACCCGCTCGGCTTCGACTCAGAACAAGAGACGAACCAGATCGACGACAACGTTGTTGGCATCGACCAGGAGAACGCGGTCGCCAGCAATGAGCCAACGCGTTCCGCCCGTCCGAACAGGAAGGCGACGGATCAGGTCGTCAGGCACGCGCGTCTTCGCAATGCCAGGCGGCAGGGGCTTCCCAAGCGCGAGGTTCTTCGCGATTCCGGGCGGCAATGACTTTGGCTTCCGCGATTCCACGGAGTAGTAGTCGCGGATGATGCGGTATTCGGCGTCCGTCCCCCGACCCTTCGCCTTCGCAGGCGAGGCCTGGGAAACACCCGCGGCGGGCTTTCCACGTCCCTGACCCTGTGCATCCGCGCTGGTGGCCAGTGCGACCAGCATCAGGGCGGCGGCAATCGTATGGATTCGAGCGTTCATGTTGACCTCCTGACCTTGGTACCTCGAAAGCAACGATGAGGTCCGTGTTGGAGGTCAATACGTGGCGGGCGTCACCTCTGCCTTGTGAGGGCAATCGGCCGGTGCAGAGAACCCCGCCACCAGTCTGCGCGCGCGTGCGTCACCGAGATTCCAGGTGCGCCACCCGCCCTTCCTCTCGCCGGACCAACGCTCCTTGAGCATGGCGCCTACCTCGCAACGCGCGGCCTCGGGCAGCGCGGGGAACTTCGCAATCAACACCGGCACCGCGTCGGCGCTTAGCGTGCGCAGGTAGCTGCCGTCGATCTCCGCGCCTGACGCGGCGCGGCTGATGTTGACGCGTGCGATCAGCGCGTGCGGGTTCAGTACGTGCAGCACAGCGATGCACGCCAGACCGTCCACGATGGCGGCGAAGGCGAAGCCGCGCCGGCGGCCCCGCAGCACCATGGCCGCAAGCAGGATGAGGACACCGGCCAGCCAGGCCATGAAGACGCTGACGTACAGCCGGTCCTCGGTGAGCCCGTACGCAAGCTGGTACAGCCTCATGCGCCAGGCGGCAGACGCGAGAACGCCGCCGAGCAGAACGACGAGTAACGTTGACGTTACCCGCAGCATCCGCCGGCCGCGCAGGTTGTCCTCCGCGGCAGCCCAGTCGGCGACGAGCAGCACCGGGACGACAAACGCCGTCGCCGCCACGAGCTCGAAGAACCCACGTCGCGCATAGTCGGCGTAGCTCAACCCCTCCGTGACCTCGACGAGGCTGGCGCCACCGAACAGGTAGCGTACCTGGACGGCCATGAAGGCAAGGAACAGCACGTTGAGCAGCGACACAGCGATCGTGATCTCAGACGGGGCCAGGGCAGGCCGCGGGATGCGTACGAGGTCCATCACGGCGTCGTCGCCCACCATGAACGCGCGGATGTACCCGCTCGTGAACCACGCGATCAAGCCGATGAAAAACAGGTGCTCGAGGAGCGGCTCCATTCCCTTGAACATCACGTGCTGCAACAAGCGCTCGAAGACGGGGTCCGCATTCGCGAGCAGCGCGGTCAGCACGAACAGCGGCGGCAGCGCCATGACGATCCCTCGCGCAACCATGCGGGCAGTACGCGGCCACGTGCGCCCACCGATCGGTGTGGGGTCGGCCGGCTGGCGCGCGGCACCCACTTTCCAGCCGAGTGGGCCAAGCGCTATCAGCGCCACTATGCGTACGGCTGCAACCGCGACTTCAGCGATGTGCGCCTGCCTTGCCCAGGCGAGCGCGCCGCGGCCAGCTGCGAGACCTAACAACACGATGGCAGAGAACAAGCAGAAAACGGCGAGGGCCTCCGCATCGCGGAGGGCGAGCAGACCGGCAAATGCGACGGCGCCTCCCACCAGCCACCACGTCTCGCGCGAGACTGGCGTCTCCCGGGGGCGTGACAGTAGTGAGAGTCCAAGCGTGCCGGCCACCGCCCAGAGTGCGACGTTCAGCCCGGGCCGGCCTGGCGCGCGCACGACCTGATCGGCGAGCAGGCCCAGTAGCAGGGAAGTGAGCGCAACGTCGCGGATTTGCGGACGCGCCCTCAATGATGCCACCGCCATTCACTACCTCTCTTTCGTGGTTGCCGTCATGAGCGCCAAGTGCTTTGTAGTATAAAGGACGATCCAGGGAATCACAAGGTACAGCCCAAGGGCGCACATAGCGGCGGCGCCCCGCGGGGGACAGTATGTGGGGACGATCCACACCCTCCGGGACGCCCGAATGCCTGCACGCCAACGCTTTGCGATGCTCCGAACACTCTCCCTTCTCCTTCTATTGCCGGCGCTTGCCCAGGCACAAGGTGGTCAGCCGGCAATTGCCCGACTCGGCATCACGCCTGCCGTCCGAACGGTTGCTGTGGGCGACTCGCTTCGCCTGCAGGTGCAGGCGTTGGACGCCCGGGGCAGTGTGGTCCCCGGCGTCACCATCAGGTTCGCCGCCCAGGGCGGCCGGTTCCAGGGGAACGTCGATTCGGCCGGCGTCGTTCGCGGCGGGGCGCCGGGCACGGTCCCGATTGCCATTACCGCCATGGCGCCTAACGGTCGCCCGCACGTCGAAAAGATCGAGGTTCGGATCGTGGCCGGTCCCGCGGCCCGGATCACCGTGTCCCCCTCGGTGACGAGGATGCTTGCGGGACAGCGACTCCAGCTCGATGCAACAGTGCTGGCGGCATCAGGAGACGCGCGCGACGACGCCGTGACGTGGACCAGTTCCAACACCAACGTTCTTACCTTCGCCGGGGGCCTGCTGACGGCCGTCGGGCCGGGTACCGCGACTATCACCGCACGTGCGGGGCAGGCTGTGGCAAGCCTGACCACGCAGGTCATCTCCTCCAGCGGGGTCACCGTGAGTATTTCGCCGGAGCGCGCGAGCGGGAGGCAGGGTGACGTTATCCGTTTCACCGTCGATGCACGCGACGCAAAGGGCCAGCGCATCACTGGACTCGCCCCGACGTGGAGCTTTGCACCTGGCAA
>DATMBT010000640.1:0-3210 GCA_035559475.1 Gemmatimonadaceae bacterium | reverse complement strand
CCGCAGAACCCCAACATCCTCTACGCCGGGATGTGGTACTTCGACCGCAAGCAGTGGACGTTCCGCTCCGGCGACGACAAGGGCGGCGTGTACCGCTCGACCGACGGCGGCCTGACCTGGAACAAGATGACGACTGGCCTGCCGAAACTCATGGGCCGGCTCGGCATCAAGGTCGCGGCCAGTTCGCCTAACGTGGTGTACGTCGTGGCCGAAACGCGCGAGGGGTACGTGTTCCGCAGCGACGACCATGGCGAGACCTGGCGCAAGGTGAGCGACAACGCCCACACCCTGGGCCGGGGCTTCTACTACGCCGACCTGCGCGTCGATCCACAGAACTCCGACCGCCTCTACACGCTCGGCATGGCCTACATGGTCTCGATCGATGGCGGCAGGACGTTCAACCCCATGACCGGGAACTTCCACGGCGATCACCAGACGATGTGGATCGACCCGCTGAACCCGAAGCGCCTGCTCATGGGCGACGACGGTGGCTTGAACATCTCCTACGACCAGGGCAAGGGATGGGAATGGTTCCAGAACATTCCCGTCGGCCAGTTTTATCAACTCACCGCCGACATGCGTGAGCCGTTTTATCACGTCGCCGGGGGGCTGCAGGACAACGGCGTGTGGACCGGGCCATCGCGCGTGCGCGCGGGCGCGATCCTCTCGCGCGACTGGCGCTTCATCCAGAACGGTGACGGCTACTACGCGGTCTCGCATCCCGACGACCCCGACCAGTTCCTGAGCGATTACCAGGCGGGCGGCATCCAGGCCACGAACCTGCGTACGTACGAACAGCGCGAGGCGTCGCCGCAGGTGGAGCGCATGGACGGCTACCCGGCCGATTCCAACAACGTGCGCTTCAACTGGAACGCGCCGATCGTCCAGTCGCCACATGACGGGAAGATCGTCTATTTCGCCGGAAACATCGTCTACCGATCCACTGACTGGGGGAAAACCTGGACGGCCATCTCCGGCGATCTCTCGAAGAACGACAAGTCGCGTCAGGGAAACGCCGGCGGTCCGATCCTGAAGGAGAACACCGTCGCCGAGTACTACGGCACGGTGTATTCGTTTGCCGAGTCGCCCGCGCAGGCGGGCGTGTTGTGGGCCGGGACGGATGACGGCAACCTGCAGGTCTCGCAAAACGGCGGACAGACATGGACCAACGTCACGCCTAACGTGACGGGCGTGGGTCCGGACGCGGTGGTTTCGGGCATCGAAGCCTCGCGCACCGCGGCAGGAACGGCCTATGCGGCATTCGAACGACGCATGAGCGACGACTTCAAGCCGTACGTCTACAAGACGACGGACTTCGGTCGCACCTGGACGAACATCGCCGGCAACCTGCCGGCGGCGAACTGGGTGCAGACCGTTCGCGAAGATCCGAAGAATCCGAACCTCCTCTACGTTGGAACCGAGCTGGGACTCTACGTCTCATGGTCGGGCGGTACACAGTGGACGCGCCTGCACCTGAAGAACTTCCCTGCGGTCGCCGTTCACGAAGTGATTGTACACCCGCGCGAGAACGACCTGATCCTCGCCACGCACGGCCGCGCGGTCTGGGTGTTCGACGATGCGTCGCCAATCCAGCAGATGACGCCCGCGATTGCCTCACGACCGGCACACCTGTTTCCCATGCGCGTCGCCACGCGATTCAATACCGGCGACCAGTCGTGGGACTGGGGACACAAGCAGTTCCGCGGCGCCAACACGCCTTACGGTGCGCTCATCACCTACTGGTTAGGCACCAAACCGGCCGCCGATTCACTGGTCAAGGTCGAGATTCTCCGGAACGGGACGGTGATTCGTACGCTCAAGCGCCCCTCGGTCGCGCAGGGATTCAATCGCGTGACATGGGACCTGCGCATGGATCCACCAAAATTCCTCTCCGACATGAATCCTGATTCGGCGGAAGCGGGCGACTGGAGATCGCGTCCGATTGGACCCCAGGTGCTTCCGGGACAATACGCGGTCCGCCTGACGGTGAATGGACAGTCGCAGGTGCAGCCGCTCGCGGTGCGCATCGACCCGACGTCGCAGGTCACTACCGAGGAGTTGCAGGCGCAGTTCGACCAGGCCACGCGACTCTTCAACGTCATCTCCACGATGATCGACGTGGAGCGCAACCTGGGCACGTTCAAGAACCAGATGGACGAGCGGTCGTCCACGGCGAAGGAGCTTCGTGGCGACGCGGCACGCGACCTGGCGAAGGCGTCAACCGAAGAGCTCGTAAAGCTGGACAGCGTGCGACTCCAGCTCACGCGCCCAAAGCCGACCGAGGTGCCCTGGTACTCGGAAGGTCCGCGACCGGTGGAACGCGCCATGTCGCTCATGGGGGCCATCGATGCCGGCCTCGCGCCGATCATTGAGGCGCAACGGGAGTATATGGGTGATGTCCGACGCGACGCGCAAACGGTGATCGATATGGTCGAAAAGCAGATCGATTCGACCGCGTCGCGCATCAATCCCTTATTGCAGGCCCTGGGCTTGCCGCCGCTTGTGTCGCCGCCCAAGAAACCGGTTTCCATGTAGAAATGCAGAATGCAAAATGCAGAATGCAGAACGCAGACCGGAACACCGGCTTGGCAACTCCTCACTCTGCACTCTGCATTCTGCACTCTGCATTCTCTCTGTCATCTGGTTGTCGTCTGAAGTCTGTACTTTTACGGCCTGACTGTGATCCGAATCGCGACGCGCACCCTGGGTAGTGCACTCCTAGTCCTTCTGGCTCCGGGTGTACTCGGTGCCCAGCGGGGCTTCTCGCGCGCGGAGGCCGTTGCGGCAGCCCTGAGCCGCAGGCCCAGCCTGGCGATCGCGCGAGCGGATACGACGGCAGCGGGGGCGCGCGTCATCGAGGCGCAAGGCTACCCCGATCCCGCACTGCTCGCGGGCTACAGCAAGGATGCTCCGCAGTACCACCTCAGCATTGCCTTGCCGCTGGACCTGGGTCGCGTTCGATCCACTCGTATCCGTGCCGCCGAATCGCAGCGCACGGCGGCACTGCTGCGCTTCCAGTTCGATCTCGCGTCCATCGCATTTGACGCGGATACGGCATACACCCAGGCACTCGCGGCGCTGGCGAAATCGCAACTGTCGCGACGGAACGCACTCGACGCCGACAGCCTGCGACGTATCGCCGAGATCCGGCGCGATGCCGGCGACGCGAGCGACCTGGAAGTCCAGTTGGCCCTGGTCTTTGCCGGGCAA
>DATMBT010000639.1:0-19884 GCA_035559475.1 Gemmatimonadaceae bacterium | reverse complement strand
GATCTGCGTTCCCGTTCCTTCGGTGACCGTGACATCACCAGTCACGCCGTAGAACCGGAACCACTCACCACGCGCAATGGCTTCGTTGCGGGTGAAGACTTCGGCGTCGCGGCCGAGGACCTGTGCGGCGCCAAGGGATGGCACCAGCGCGACCAAGGGTATGGCGAAGCGTAGGGCTCGCATGGATTCACTCATTTAGGTTTTCGCGGGTTCGACAGCCGTCATGGTCCGGCGGTTTGTACGCAAGTGGAAATGGGTGAACTTCGGGCCTCGACGCCCCGTTTGTGGGGTGTTAGATCGCTCAGCAAGCGCTGCCTCACGTTACTGCCGCATGCTGCGTACTGCTAACTACACGGCTCCCATGTCCTTAAGGCAAGCAGGCCTCCTCGCGATCCTGGCCCTCCCGGCCGTCAGACCTGCCTTGGCGCAGGATCCCGACAGCGTCGTAATCCTGGGAGGAGTGCGGGTAACCGTGTCCCGCGACGCGGCCCGGTCCACCTTCGACCTTCCGTATGCCCTGAGCCGGTTATCGCTGGATTCCACGCGGGCGGCCACGCGGCGGGCGTCACTGACCGAAGTCCTGCTGTTCGTTCCCGGCGTGACGATCTCGAACCGCTATAACCCGACCCAGGATCCACGCCTGGCCATCCGCGGGTTTGGCGCGCGCTCGGCATTTGGAATTCGCGGGGTGCGCGTACTCCGCGATGGTATCCCCCTGACGATCGCCGACGGCCAGACCGCGGTCGACTTCCTCGACCTCGAATCGTTAGGCGCGGCGGAGCTGTTCCGCGGCAGCGCGAGTGCGCTCTACGGTAACTCGTCAGGCGGCGTCGTGGACTTCCGCACGACGCCCCCGCCTGACGAAGGTGGCCGGGCGGGCCTCAGCGGGTGGTATGCCGGCCAGATTGCCCGCGTCTCCCTCTCAGGCGCGCGCCGGATCGGTGGGCTCGGGCTGCAGGGGATGCTCTCGCGCAACGGCGGCGAAGGTCCGCGTGACTACTCGAAGTTCGAGTCAACAAACATGATGGGCGACGGTCGGTGGGAAGCGTTCGGCGGGACGCAGTTCCAGCTCACGGGCTCCTTCTATGACGCTCCGGAAGCCGAGAACCCGGGCGCGCTGACAGAGGCCGAGATGGACCGTGACCCAACGCTGCCCGACTCGAACAACATCATCAAGAAGGCGGGAAAGGTCGTCAGGAACTCGATGCTGTCGCTGCAGGCCGAGCGGGATTTCGGTTCGATCACCGTCCTTGCGAGTGGTCAGGCCGCCTGGCGCGACCTCGAAAACCCGCAGTCGTTCGCGATTATCGACCTGGATCGTGAGACCGCCGGCGGATCGGTGCGCGCGCAGTACACCGGTGGGTCCGACGTTCGCCCGTTCCGCCTGGCGATAGGCGCCGACCTGCTCAACCAGCGCGACGATCGGCAGAACTACACGAACTGCGCCGGCCTCGCGACGAGGCCTCCGGCAACCTGCCCGGGGACCGACGATCGCGGTTCGCAGACGGTGAACCAGGAGGAGCGCGTGTCCGGGCTGGGCGCCTACGTGCGTGGCGAGTTCATGGCGATGTCCCGCCTGACGCTGACGGGCGCAGTGCGCAGCGATCGCACGCGATTCGAGGTCACTGATCGCCGGGCCACTGACCCGGCCCTCGCGGAGCCGCCGCCGCGCACGATGTCGGCCGTTTCGCCGATGGTGGGGGTGAATTGGCGGATCGGCGCGTTGTCGTCCGCCTACGCGACGATCTCGACGTCGTTCGAGACGCCAACGACTACGGAACTTGCCAACAGTCCGACGGGTGTCGGTGGGTTGAACCCTGACCTCAAGCCGCAGCGCGGCGTGTCGTACGAAGTGGGGCTCAAGGGGGCGTACAGCGCGATCACGTACGACGCGGCGATCTACACGATCATCACCGAAGACGAGTTGATCCCGTTCCAGGTGCCCGGCGCTGCCGCGGGCCGCCAGTTCTTCCGCAACGCGGGACAGACCTCCCGGCACGGCGCGGAGGTCGGGGTGTCCGGCCCGGCCGGCCCGGTTTCGTTAGGCGTGTCGGCGACGTGGTTGCGCTACGTCTATGACGACTTCGTGGTGGCGGGGACGAGCTTCAACGACAACCGGGTGCCCGGCGTGGCGCCGGTGACGGTGAATGCGTTCGCGAGCGTAAGCCCGACGTGGGGAACGGCGGCGCTCGAGTTGATGCACGCCGGCCGCGTTGCGGCAAACAACGCGAACACCGCCTGGGCTGATAGCTACCAGATCCTGAACGCCCGAGTGGCCTTCAAGGTGCCGACCAGTTTCTCGATGGAGCCCGTCGTTGGTGTCGAGAACATCTTCGACAAGACGTGGGCATCGAACGTGGTGGTCAACGCCGCGGGCGGCCGGTACTACGAGCCGGGGCCGGGACGGACGTTCTTTGTTGGGTTGAGAATGGGGACGAAGTAACCGAAATGCAGAATGCAAAAAGCAGAATGCAGAATGCAGAGTTGTGAATTCTGCACTCTGCACTCTGCGCTCTGCACTCTTAGGTAATCGTGATCTTCCGCGGCTTCGCCGCCTCCGACTTCGGTACCGTCACCGTCAGGACGCCGTTCTCGAACTTCGCGTCGATCTTCGACGCCTCGACGTACTGCGGGAAGCGCAGCGTCCGGCTGAACGAACCGGGCGAACGCTCGACGAAAAAGACGCGCTTTTCGCCCTTGTCGGTCGGGATGGTGTCGGAACGCGTGCCGCGAACCGTGAGCGTGTTGCGGTCGAAGCTGACGTCGACCTGTTCGGGCGTCAGCCCAGGAAGGTCGACCTGGACCACAAACGCCTGCTCGGTCTCCCAGGCATCCATTGACGGAACCCAGTACTGACCGTTCAGGGATTCGTTGGTCTGGCCAATGACGTCATCCATCGCGCGGCTCAGAGTGGCCATCCGACTCAGGACACCGTTGAGTGGGGAAATCGTAGTCATCGTGTGAATCCTCAAGTAGTTACGCCGGCCACGCTGGACCGGTCGGTTCAATTGTCTGCCGGTAACAGGCATTGGCCGTGCCGCGGAATGTTTGCCAGGATGGCAAGACCGGATGGCGGCAGGTGGCCACGTTGGCAAACCGGCCGGACAACGTGGCAGTTCACCGTTCGAGCCCGTAGCGGCGTATTACGTGAACCGGGCCTTAACCACGTTCGGACCCGGACGTCAAAGGCCGCATCGGTGGCCACCCCAACCTGAAAGCACTTGAACGGCAAAAAGTTGCGCGCAATCGCGGCCCGGCTTGGCGCGGCACTGTTTTCATTAGCCGTCGTCGCCATACCGTCCAAAGCGGTGGCGCAAATCGGCGCGACAACTGACATCATCACCGGCACGGTGAAGGCCGACAACGGCCTCCCGATCAGGGACGCGACCGTCGAAGTCACGTCGCTCGAGACGAACGTCACGCGGCGCGCGCGCACGAATGCGCAGGGCCGGTACACGATCCTCTTTCCCGACGGTGGTGGTGAATACCATGTCGTGATCCGGGCGATCGGCCTCGCGCCGGCATCCAGTGAACTGCGACGGATCTCGGACGAAGACCGCCTGGTTGCCGACGCGACGCTGACACAAAACGCGACGACCCTTTCGACCGTCGCGGTGCAGGCTCGTCAGGCACCACGGGGCGGGCAGGATCTCCCAACTCCCGGCTCAATCGAACGCGCGTTCACGCCGGAACAGGTGGCGCGGCTTCCCATCGATGCCGGTGACCTGCTGAACCTCGTGTTGCTCTCACCGCAGGTCGTCTCGATCGGCGGCAGCGACAGCAGCGCCGCCGGTTTCTCCGTCGGCGGATTGCGACCCGAGGCGAACGCGGTCACGCTCGACGGCCTTTCCTTCGGTTCAACCGAGGTGCCGTCGGAAGCAATGCGCTCCACGCGCGTCATCACGAGCACCTACGACATTACTCGCGGGCAGTTCTCGGGCGGGCAGATCGCGTCCACGACGCGCTCGGGCACGAATGCGTTGCAGGGGAACTTCTCGTATGCGCTTCGCGCCGACGAACTCGTGCTGAGCGGTGAGGAAGAATCACCGCTCGCGCAGGGCTACACGCAGAACCAGTTCAGCGGTGGAGTCGGGCGGTCCATCATCAAAGACCGTTTCTTCGGGTTCGTCTCGGGGCAACTCCGTCGTCGCGAGGACATCGTGCCTTCGCTGTACAACGCGGACGCCGGCACGTTGGCGCGCTTCGGTGTGCATCCCGATTCGGTGGAGCGATTCTTCGCCATCACCAGCGCGAGCAGCATGCTGCCTGGCGCGTTCTACAACGAGAACCGCGTCCAGGACAACGTCTCGGCCATTGGCCGCTTCGACTGGTTGCTGGAGAACGGCCACTCCCTTTCGGTGCGCGCGGACTGGCGGTGGAACGACCAGGATCCGTCGCGCGTAGGCACGCTGTCGTTGCCGATGACGGGCGGGACCAACAAGGGCTGGGGCGGCGGGTTGATGGCGACGTACACGTCGATCTTCGGCGGGATGTTCCTGAACGAGTTCAAGGCGTACACCTCCATCAATAGAAATGAGGCGCGCTCATTCATGGCGCTTCCGGCCGGGCGCGTTCAGGTGGCGTCGGACCTGGATGACGCGACCACGCGCGCCGTTTCCACGCTCACGTTTGGCGGCAACACCGGCCTTCCACAGGACGGTCGCAGCAGCACGTTCGAGATGACCGACGAAGTGTCGTGGCTGACGCAGGCCCATCGCTACAAGCTCGGCGGCTTGTTCAACGTGTCGGGCTTCGAGCAGGACGTGACCAGCAACCGGTTCGGCACATACACGTTCGCCACGCTGGCGGACTATGAAGCCGGACATGCCACGAGCTTCACGCGCACGCTGCAGCCTAACGTGCGTTCGGGTTCACAGCTCAACGCGGCGCTCTACCTGGGCGACGTGTGGCGCGCGCGGCGGAACGTCCAGGTCACGTACGGTGCGCGCCTCGAGGGTGGCCGGTTCGGCGACGCGCCGGCGTACAACCCGGCGGTGGAGTCTTCCTTCGGCCGGAGCACGGGCTTCATGCCGAGTGAGGTCCGTGTCAGTCCGCGCGTGGGATTCACATGGACGGTCGGAGCTCCCGGTGGTCCCGGCGGAGACGGCGGACGGGGTGGGCGTGGCGGTGGCGGTGGTGGTGGAGGTTTTGGCGGTCGCGGCGGAGGTGGCGGTCCGGCTGGCCAGTTTGGTGGACGCGGCGGTGGCGCGAATCCCACGATCATTCGCGGCGGCATCGGCGAGTTCCGCAGCACGGTGAGTTCCAACCTGTTTTCGCAGGCAGCGTCGGCCACGGGGCTGGCCAACAGCGAGACGCAACTGGTCTGCACCGGCGATGCGGTGCCACAGCCCGATTGGGACAACTTCCTGGTGAACCCCCTGTCCGTCCCGACGACCTGCGTGGACGGCGGGAATTCCTTCGTGCCGCGCGCCCGGCCGTCGGTGACGGTGTTCAACGAAAACTTCCAGGCGCCGAGGGCCTGGCGCGCATCGTTAGGTGCGCAGCGGCGTATCTTCGACCGCTACAACCTGAATGTCGATGCGAGCTTCAGCCGCGGCGTGGCGCAGACGGGGTACACGGACCTCAACCTGAACCCTGTGGCTCAGTTCACCCTCGCGAACGAGGGGAACCGGCCGGTATTCGTGCCCGCCTCCACGATCGTGCCGGCCAGTGGCGTCACCAACATGCTGGCGTCGCGGCTGGATCCCGCGTTTGCGCAGGTGTTCGACGTCGGTTCTGACCTGCGGTCAACCTCGAGGTCGCTCACGGTGTCGCTGCAGGGCCTGACGACCCGCGGCGCGATCTTCAACATCGGTTACACGATGGGTTTTTCCGACGACCAGTCGTCAGGCGGGTCGTTTGGTGGACTGGGCGGCGGGTTCGGACGCGGCGGTGGCGCCGGCGGCGGAGGCGGGAGCTTCGGCTCCGCGACGACGGCCGGCAATCCCAACGTACGCGAGTGGTCGGTGAGCTCGTTCGACCGGCGGCATTCGCTCACGGGATCGCTGACCTGGCCAATCAACCTTGGGCTCGAGGTCACCGGCACGGCGCGAGTGTCATCAGGTGCGCCGTTCACGCCGCTGGTGGGATCCGACATCAACGGCGACGGTTCGCGCAATGACCGCGCGTTCATCTTCGACCCGTCATCGGCATCGACTGACCCCGCGGTGGCTGCGGCGATGACAAAACTGATCGCCGGGGCGCCGGCGGGTGTAAACGACTGCCTGACGAGTCAGATGGGCAGCGCCGCGGCACGCAATTCCTGTCGCGGCGTCTGGCAGCCGAGCATGGAGTTGCAGATGAACTGGCGGCCACAGACCCTCGGGCTGAACCGGCGACTGATGATCTCCGTGACGACGCAGAACCTGCTCGGCGGCATGGATGAACTCTTCCATGGCAAGAACAACCTGCACGGCTGGGGCGCGATCCGGTCGCAGGACAACGTGTTGCTCTATGCGCGCGGTTTTGATCCGGTTACGAACTCGTACGTGTACGAGGTGAACGAGCGATTCGGTGCGTCGCGGCAGGGCGCGAACGGGATCAGCGTTCCATTCCAGATCGGGCTGAACGCGCGGTTGATGGTGGGCCCTGACCGGGCACGCGAGGCGATTGACGCCGTGCGCGGCGCGGCATTCGGCGGGCGTGGTGGTCGTGGCGGCGGCGGAGGTCCTGGAGGACCAGGTGCCGGCGGGTTTGCGGCCGCTTTGGCGAACTTCAACCCGGTGATCCAGATCATCAACCAGCGTGACTCGCTCAGGTTGACGGAAGAGCAGGTGACGAAGCTGCAACTGGTGTCAGACTCGCTGAACGCGAAGAACACCGCGTTGGCGGACGAAGTGCGCAAAGACGTCGAGAGTGCCGGTGCGAACCCGGACATGGCGGCGCTCAACGCCCGGTTGCGGCCACAGCTGGAGAAGGTCCAGGCGAACCAGCAGGCGGCGCTACGTCAGGCGCAGGCCATCCTCACGGCGGATCAGTGGGCGAAGCTGCCACCGCGAATAAGGAATGGGAGGGCTGGAGGACCGAGACAGTAACGCTGGTTGCTGGTTGCTAGTTGCTAGTACTAGTACTGGTTGCTTGCGCTGGTACTGGTGCGCCCAGCTCCAGCGCGAGCAACCAGCAGCCAGCAACCAGCAACCAGCAACCAGCAACGCTATCGTCTTTCCCTCGTCCCCGACGTATCCGCCGCGATCTCGAGCACATTGAGCCTGCCGCCAACGGTAATCGGCATGCTCCACTGCGCCTCGCCGGTGGTCGTTCGGAAGCTCACACTGGCGCCGGCGGGCACGTCGCAGGCGACAAACTCTCCGCGCCAATCGGTCAGCGCGCGCACGCCGCCCTGCGGTGGAATCTCGTTGCCTAACACGTTGTGGGACGGCCCCCAGCGCACCTCGATCCGGTAGTCCGGGGCCGACCGGCCGCTGTTTTCCTCGCGCAGCACCACGAATAGTGGAGCTTTGCCCTCTTCCTTCTTCGGGCACAGCTCGGCGGCGATGTCATCGACGTCCGGAACGTCGAGCGTCACGTTCGCCACGTCACCCGGGGCCAGCACCATCTGCCCGTGCTGCACGAACCCGCCGCGTTCCGCGGGGCCGGCGCGCATAACGCGGACCTCATAGGTCCCCGGCAGCACGTCCTGGATGAGGAAGACGCCGGTGGAGTCGGTCACGAAGCGCTGGCCCGAGCCGACCAGTTCGACCGACGCGTTGTCGGCGGGACCGGCACCCTGCTTCACAATGCCGGTCACGGTCGCGAACTGTCGCGTACGCGCGGAGTCCGCGAGCACGAATCCGCCCCCGACGCGCAGCGTCATTCCCGCCCGTGTCGCGCGATCCGGAGCGGCCGCGATGCCCGTGCGTTGAGTCCCCACCGGGCGCGTCTTCTCGAACGGATGCTGGATCGTCCAGCGATCATCGATCAGGACACCGTTTTGAAGACGCGTGAAGCCGAGCCGGCCTCCGGCTGCCGGCCCGCGCAACTTGATTCCCGTGTAGGTGAACTCGAGGGTACGCAGTTCGCGGCTATCGGCGTCCAGCCAGAGCCTCCCCTGCACGTCGGCGCGCCGGTCGTTCAGGGGCCTGAACGACAGGCCAACACGCAACGTGCCCGCGCTGTCCTGCCGCACGAGGTTGAAGCAGTGACCGGCGAGGAACTCGGGGGAAATGATGGTCGCCGCGTCGAGTCCGTGGAACTCGACCGTGCCTAACGGGGACGCGCGCCAGAAGCCCTGCGTCGTGAGCTCCTTCGGTGACGCGGTGCGGAACGGGCTCTCGTCGAGGACCGAGGCCACGCCACGTTCCTCGAGCATGACGAGACTGGTCGACACGTCCACTTCACGCGTAAACACGAAGACTTCGGCGCGGACGAGCCGCTGTTCGCGCGCCAGCTGGGCCGCCGCCAGCGCCGCCCACACGTCGTCCCAGACTTCCGTCGTGACCGCGTCGAGTTCACTGGCACGACGGCAGGCCGATCGCGCCTCGATGCGCAGGGTGGCCAGTCGCGTGGCCACCTGCCGGAGCTGAATGCGCTCCAGCGTCGTCTCGCCGGTCCCGACGGGTTTCGCGGTCGTCCGGCGGGGCGCGTAACCGATCGCGCGCACCTCGATCATCCATGAGCCCACCCCCGGCGCGCGCATGGCGAAGGCACCGTCGTTGTCCGTCAGGACGCGACGTCCACCATCCGCTCCGGTGCTGGTCAGCAACGTCACAACTGCGCCGCGCACGGGAGCGCCGGCGCCTTCACTCACAACCGTGCCGCGAATTACCTGGGCCGCCGCCGTTCGAGAACCGAGCAACAGGGCAAACGCCACGATTGCGCGGCGCAACGAAACACGGTGTGATGACCTCACGGCTCGGCTCCCGTTGCTCAGTCGGACTCGACGACGTTAGGACAACTCGGACAGCCGGTCAAGCAAGCGGGCCTTTCTGCCTACGAGTCGCGCAAAGCAATCACCGGATCGACACGCGACGCCCGCCACGCCGGCAGCGCGCTGGCAAGAAGCGCAACGCCAACCAGCGAACCCGCGACGACAGCCAGCACAACTGGATCAGAAGCCCCAACACCAAAGAGCAGCGACGCAATAACGCGCGTTGATCCCCACGTTGCGAATAACCCGAACGCCAGGCCGGTTCCCGTCAGCACCATGCCCTGGCGGACCACCATGGCCAGGATGCGCCCCCGTGGCGCACCCAGCGCCGTACGAACACCAATCTCTCGAGTCCGTTCCACCACGGTCGCGGAGAGCACCCCGAACAGTCCCGCCGCGGCGAGGACCAGCGCCACCCCGGCAAAGCCTGAGAACAACGCCAGGGCAAATCGGCGGTCAGCGGTCGACAGGTCCATCAAGCGATCGAGCGTTGCCACCTTGGATATGGCGACCCCCGGAACTGCCTCACGAACCGCACGCGAAATCGTACCTGTGGCCGACTCCACAGGAGTCGAGGTATGGACCACCAGCGTCATTCCGCTCTCTTCGCCCCATTGATCCGACGGCACGTACACCTGCATGTCGCGCCGCTTATCCAGTCCTTCATGGACTGTGTTCGCCACGATTCCCACGATCGTGTACGTCGGTCTGTCCCCGCCACCGATTCGCGTGCGACGCCCGATCGCGCTCCCGTCGGGGAAGAGCGTCGTCGCCGCCAGTTCATTCAGAACGACGACGGGCGGAGATCCGGCGACGTCCGTTTTGGCAAGCGCCCGTCCACTGCGCAAGGCGACTCCCATGGTCTCGAGGTACCGCGGGGTAACGGCATAGCGAAGGGCGTACGGGTCATCCGCAGCGCTGCGCCCCGACTGGCCCTCCAGATGCAGGCCGTACATGTCGACATTGCCGCCGAGCGGCACCTGCGACGCCAGGGCGGCGGAGCTGACGCCCGGCACCGCCTCAACGGCGTTGATCACCGATCGCCAGGCCTGCGTGACTGCACCGCTGTCGTTGAAGCGAGGTCCTGACAGCGAGAGCTCCATCGTCAGGCGGTCCTGGACGGCGAATCCACCGTCCACGGCGAGCAGCCGGTTGACGCTGCCTAACAACAAGGCGGCGCCGGACACGAGCATGACGGCGAGGGCGACCTCGCCCGCGACCAGCATACCACGCACGCGATGGCGTCCGGAAACCAGCGAGCGCGCCCCGGCACGAATGCCGCCCTGGATACCAGCCCGCAACAGCGTGATCGCGGGCAGCACGCTGGCGGCGAGACTGGTGACCAGCGCAACCCCTCCCGCGAACAGGAGCGCGGTCGCGTCGATGTGAACCTGGTCCAGCCGGGGCACGCCCTCGGGCGCCAGCGTCACGACGACATTGACCCCCACCACGGCGAGCAGGCTTCCCAGCGTCGCCGCGGCGATCGCGATGATGAGTCCCTCGGCGACGAGAATCGACGCCAGCCGCCGATTCGACGCGCCTAACGCGACGCGCACGGCGAACTCCGCCTCGCGTCGCAGGGCCCGGCCCAGGAGCAGGTTCGCGGCGTTGAAGCAGGCGATGAGGGCCACCAGTCCGACCGCGGCGAGCAACGCGAGGAGTGCGGGACGTGTGCCGCGAACGACAAACTCGTGCAGCGGAGTCAGGGTCATCCCTGCTCCCGCGTATTGGTCCGGGAAGGTGGCCTTCAACCGGTTGTATGCGGCGTCCACCGCCTGGTCGGCCTGGCCGGCGGTGACGCCCTCGCGGGTTCGCGCCACCATCCGCAGATGACGGCAGGTGCGGCAGGCCCATTCGAGGCTCGTGTCGTATCCCAGCGGGGCCCAGAGTTCAGTGCCCGGCGCGAGCAGACTTTCGAACGTGGTCGGGAGAACGCCCGCCACCCGGTACGCAACGCCGTTCACCATGATGTCGCGCCCGACAATCGTGCTGTCCGACCCGAACCGGCTGCTCCATAGACCATGCGCCAGCACCACGACGCGATTTGCGCCCTGACGATCTTCCTCCGGAAGGAATCCGCGACCAAGCATCGGCTTCACGCCAAGCACGTCGAAGAACCGCCACGTCACGCGCTGCCCGGCGAGTCGCGTCGTTTCCGTGCCGTCGCTGATTGTCGGAGTCCAGTAACTCATGGCTGCACTGGACGCGAACACGCCCTCGCGGGACATGTCCTCGTACGTCGCGTACCCGACGTTGCTGTCGCCGCCGTTACGCTCCGTCTCCCACACGAGCGCCAGTTGATCACTGCGTGGAAACGGTGGTGCACCGAACAGCGCGGCTCGCGCCACGGAATACACGGACGTTGTGGCGCCGATGCCCAGTGCGAGTGTAAGGACGACGAGTGCAGTCAAGGCCGGGACGCGATTCAGCGACCGAAGGCCCGCGCGCAGGGCGTGAAGGAAGGAATTCATCGAAGCCTCGTCAGGCAGGTCAGGGGATACCACAGGAGCTTCGGGCCAGCGCGTGGTGAAAACGTGGAACGTCTCGCGCCAGAACCAGGCGCGCGCGCCAGCGGTGCCGTCACGGGCGAGCCGTTCGTGGAACGCCTCGAGCAGGTCACCGATGAGGTATTCGCGATCGGGTTCGGGCAAGCGCCACGAGAGCAGCCGAAGCGCAAGGCGTGGAGGTCGCGGACTCACGGCAACTCCAGGCCGGGCGTCAGGCCACGCGTCATGCTGCGCAGCGCCTGGAGCGACGTCGCGAGTTCGCGGCGACCTGCTGCCAGCGGGCGGTAGTACTTCTTTCGACGCCCGCCCCGCTGCGGCGTGGGATCGCCGAGTCGCGTGGCGACGAGACCCTTGTCCTCGAGTCGCAGCAGGGTCGTGTAGACCGCGCTGAGGTTGACGTCTCGCCCGGTCTGCTGCTCGATCTCATCCCTGATCGCAACGCCGTACGCTTCCGCACCGAGTCGCAACAGGGCCAGGAGAACGAGTTGCTCGAACTCACCCAGTCCGTGGTTCACGTCCATTTCTCCGACTATGTCGATGAAATAGACAGCGAGCGGGTTGGAATGGTTGCAGGACCCCTTCCGTCAGCCGCCGGCGGCGACCTGTTCCATCAGAGCCCGGCCCGCACGAACCACCATGTCGGGCACCGCTTCCACGTCGGCCTGGCCCGTTCGGAAGTTCACGATGCAGGCACGCATGACATACGAGCCATTGATCACCGCGTTCGAGACGAAGAACTCACCGTCGGCCTGGAGCTGCGTGATGAGCGCTGAATTCAGCTCGTTCAGGTACGTTTCGCGCTCAGGCCCCGTCAACGTGAGCCCGGCGGGCACGTACCGGAACGTTGCGATGCTCAATCCGAGCGTAAACGCCTCGAGTTCCGGATGCGCCTCGGCCGCGCGGTACATCGCCTCAGCGAGCGCGATGTCGTCACGGATCATCTTCACGTAGCCGTCGCGGCCTGCCTGCTTCAGCGCGAGCCAGACCTTGAGTGCGCGGAAGCCGCGCGAGTTCTGGAGGCTGAATTCGTGGAAGTTGGTCGGTGACTCGCCATCGCTGTCGGCGAAGTGGTAATACGCGGGGTGAAAGGCGAACGCGTCGGCGAGATGTTTCGGGTTGCGCACCAGCGTGCACCCGGCTTCGAGCGGTGCGTACAGCCACTTGTGCGGATCAACCGCGACGGAGTCCGCGAGCGAAAGCGCCTTGAGGTCCGGCGATGCCTCGGGAAGCACGGCGGCCGGTGCGCCGTAGGCTCCATCGACATGGAACCAGAGGTTGTGCTGCTGGCACACGGCCGCGATCTCGCCTAACGGGTCGATCGCGCCGGTGCTCACCGAGCCGGCGGTTCCGATCACGATGAACGGCACGAGGCCACGCTCGCGATCGGCGGCGATCGCACGCTCCAGCGCGGTCACGTTCATGCGCAGTTCGCTGTCCGTCTCGATCCAGCGAATGGCGTCGAGGCCGAGTCCGAAGAGGTCCGCGGCCTTCTGGATCCAGGTGTGGGTTTCGCGTGACGCGTAGGCCACCATCTGTGCGCCGCTTCGCAGCCCATGCTGACGTACATCCCACGTGGCCTTGGCGCGTCGCGCGGCGAGGAACGCCACCATGTTGGCCATGTTGCCGCCGCTCACCATGACGCCGGCACATGCCGCGTCATAGCCGATCAACTCGGCGATCCACCGCACCGTCTGCTTTTCGATCTCGGTGGCGGCCGGCGACAGCACATACGCGCCGACGTTCGGGTCAACGGCCGACGCCAGCAGGTCACCCAGCATGCCTAACGGCGCAGGCGCTCCGGTGATGTAGCCCCAGAACTTCGGGTGGGCGTTGAACAGCGAGTGCTCGAGGAGTACCTCGGTCGCGTGGTTGAGCACCGATTCGGCATCCGCGCCGCCGTTGGAAAGGCTGCCCTGTCCAATGAGCTCACGAATCCGGCTTGGCGCGTCGCCGGCGGTGACGGGACGGTCCGGCAATGTCTCGATGTGCTCGGCGATGCGGTCTACGAGGGCGTGACCGAGCCGCCGGAACTCGTCAGGCGGAAGGGCGAGTGGGGCGTTTCGAATGGAGTCGGTCATGCGTTGCGGCCTGGAGTACCGGGGACGGGGGACTGGGTACAGTAAATCCCGGTACCCGGTCCCCGGTTCCCAGTAACCCTACTGCGCGATTCCCTTCACCGTCGGGTACTTGATCCCGAGCTGGTCGAGATAGGTGCGATACTTCGACGGGTCGTAATAATACTTCCGCATCTCGTCGCGGTACTTCGCCATGATCTCGGCGTTGAGCCAGATGGCCGGCTGGTCCACGGGGCGGATGAACGGGATGTACTTGCGGTCCTTGGTCTGCACCGTGCGGAAGTAGTCCCACGCGTCGGCGATCACCTTCGGCGTCAGGAACATGTCGAGCAGCGTGAGCGCCTGGACCTTCGCGCCGGCCATCGCGCCCTTGTGCGCGATTGGCGTCGCCATGGCGATCGCGTTGGCCCAGTTGTGTCCCGGCCCGCCGGGAATATTCGACGGGTAGCGCAGCGTGACCGTCGGCACGACCCAGGACACATCGCCGATGTCATCGGAGCCGCCGCCCATGCGGAGCTGGTTCGGGGTGGGCGCGCCGATGCGATTCACCGTCGTATCGAGGCCGCTCTCGCGAACGCCGAGCTCTTTCTGCAGGCCCTTGGCGAGCGTGACGTCGTTGTTGTCCCACTTCGGCATCCCGACGCGCTCGATGTTCTTCTGCATGGTTTCGGCGATGGACTTGCTGAAATGCTGGTCCATGGCCGACCCGATGATCATCACCGTATCGACTTTCGTGTCGGTCATCATCGCCGCGCCCTCGGCCATCTTCCGCGCCGTCTCGAACATCGGCAGCGTGCGTTCGTAGTCGAGGTTGCGGAAGTAGAACCAGATCGAGGCCGTCTGCGGGACCACGTTAGGCTGGTCGCCGCCGTCGGGGATGACGTAGTGCGAGCGCTGCGGCAGCTCGAGGTGCTCGCGCTTGAACTCCCACGCCTGCGCCATGAGCATGACCGCGTCGAGGGCGGACTTGCCGCGCCACGGCGCGCCGGCCGAGTGCGCCGTCTGTCCACGGAACTTGAACTCGGCCGAGATGAGCGCGTTGGCGCCCTGCGTGCCCCACGACACGCCAAGGTCGCTCGACACGTGCGTGAAGATGGTGGCGTCGACGTCCTTGAAGATCCCGGCGCGGACGAGGTGCGCCTTGGTGCCGAGCTGCTCTTCGGCGACACCCGGCCACAGCACGAGCGTGCCGGGGATCTTCTCACGTTCCATGATCTGCTTGACCACCAGGGCCGCGGCGATGTTCACGGCCTGGCCGCTGTTGTGTCCTTCCCCGTGACCCGGCGCGAACGGGATCTGCGCCTCGCGATAGCCAACCGCCGGCTTCTGGTTCGCCTGCGGAATGCCGTCGATGTCGGAGCCCAATGAGATCACGGGCTTGCCGGATCCCCACTTCGCGACCCAAGCCGTCGGGATCCCAGCCACGCCGCGCTCGACCTTGAAGCCGTTCTGCTCCAGGATCCCGGTGAGGTACTTGGAGGTCTCGAATTCCTGAAAGCCGAGCTCGCCGAAGGAGAACAGCATGTCCACGATCTCCTGGACCATCTTGGACCGACCTTCGACCGCGGTCAGCGCCTCGGTCTTCAGGCGGTCGAGTCGCGGGTCAGCGACGGCGGCCTGGGAAGACGCCGTGGCGAGTGGCGCGACAAGCAAAGTTGCGATCGCGACGAGTCGAGACACCTTCATGCTGTGCTCCTATGGAAGTGGCCGGTGCGGAACGCTGAAATTTGCGTCGTGTAACGGGCGATGCCAGTAAGGACACGACGCGGGGAGGCCCCCATCCACGGTCCTGGGCCTCAGGCGGCCTACCCGGGGAGACGCGCAATCCCTGCCTGCGTCGTTGCGGGTTGCGTACCCATAACCCCGCCCAGTGGCCTCGGTGTTCAAGGCTCTTCCTGAGGTTGGGCGCTTCAGAATCGTTAGGCCTCCTCACCGTCAGGAGAGGATCAGGTCGGCCCCCCGCTCGGCCACTGCCATGACGCTCGCCTGGGCGTTCGCCGAGACGCATGACGGGATCACCGACGCATCCACCACACGGAGTCCCTCGACTCCACGGACGCGCAGTCGTTCATCAACCACTGAGGCGTCGTCAACGCCCATGCGGCACGTCCCCACGGGGTGATACGCGGACGCTGCGTGTCGCCGGACATGCTGTTCGACCGGTACGTCGCCAGGAGCGTATTCAGCCGTGATGCCGGCTTCCCGCATGGATGGGGTTGACGCGATGCGGCGCGCGAGTGTGATGCCGCGTTGGATGGCGTCACGGTCCGACTGCTCGGTCAGGTAACCCGGGTCGATGTCCGGTGCTTCGACAGGATCGGCTGATCGCAGCGCGACACGCCCCCGACTTCGCGGAGCCAGCGTCGCGACCTCGAGGTCGACCAGTCGCAATCGCGTTTCCGGGAGCACGCGCCATCGCAACACGACTCGTACGTCCGGCACCTCACACGTCGATGTTCGCGCGATCGCGGCGACGTCGCAGACATTCGACGCCAACAGGCCGCTGCGACTTGTCACGTATCGCACGCCTTCGACAACGAGTCGATCGAGCCGGGTGGGTGATCCTGATCGAGTACGGAACGCGACCGGGACGCGGACCTGGTCCTGGAGGCCTTCGCCGGTGCCTGCCGAGTCGGCAGTGACGTGAATGCCCAGCCGTTGCAGTGAGTCGGCCGGACCGACGCCGGACAACATGAGTAACTGCGGCGTCCGCACGCTGCCGGCACACAGGATCACCTCGGCCGTGGCGCGGAACGCGCGTTCCTCGCCATCGCGGGTGAACGTCACGCCGATCGCGCGGCCACGGTCGAATACGACCCGCGTGACAAACGCCTGCGTTTCGTGGTGGAAGTTCTCGGAGTCTCGTGCCAGTGCGAGATGTCCCTTGGCGGGTACGCTTCTCAGCCCGCGGTGCTGCGTCAGGGCGTAGTAGCCGGCGCCGTCCGATCGCTCCCCGTTGAAGTCCGCGTTAGGCTCGACGCCGATGTCAGCACATCCACGAATGAAGGCGTCGCCGAGCGCGAATGGATGGCGCGAGTTGGACACGCCAATGGGTCCGCCGCCGCCGTGAAACGCGTTGGCTCCCAGCTCATGGCGCTCGACGCGGCGATGGTACGGCAGCAGGTCATCGAACCGCCAACCGGGAACGCCCCAGCCGTCATACGAAGCCGGATGGCCGCGCGTGTAGATCATCGCGTTGATGGCTGAACTGCCGCCGGTGAGGCGTCCAGCAGGAAACCAGACCCGACGACCATCGAGCTGGTGTTGCGGCATTGTGTACTGGTTCCAGCAGTACCGATCGGGATTGCGCAGCCACGCCCACAACCCGATCAGCGGAACGTCGAGCACACGGCGGTAGTCACCGCCTGCTTCGAGCAACGCCACCGAATACCCGCGCTCGGCAAGCCGGGCCGCGACGATGCATCCGGCTGTCCCGGCACCGACGACGACATAGGCGAAGGTACCATGCTCCCGGCGGCTCACGTCGCAGATACTAGAGCGGCCGGACCTTTCCGCCATTGGCTGAAGGTGACGATCAAACGGCGTGACTCTGGTACGCCTGTCAGGTGAACTCGAATGCATCGCGCTGCCGAATCAGACCCCGGGAGACCGCTGCGAATCGCCCTCGTGGGCGCCGGTGAAGTGACCGAACACAAACACCTGCGCGCGTTGCGCGAGGTGCGAAACGCGACCGTGGTCGCGCTCGCCGACCCTAACGAGGAACGCTGCCAGCGCGTGGCCGACCGGTATGGCATCAAGCGACGCTTCACGCACGCGCACCTCTGCTTCACCCGCGACGTCGCCGACATCGTCGGGATCCTCACCCCGCCGTGCGCCCACGCCGAACTGGCCATCGAGGCGCTGCGGGCCGGCCAGCATGTGCTGACCGAAAAGCCGCTGGCACTGTCGCTGCCCGATTGCAACGAGCTCGTGGCGGCAAGCCACGACACTACGTCGTTGTCGATGACCGGATTTCACATGCGCTGGCACCGGCTGCTCGCGCGGGCCCGTGAGGTCATTGCGTCCGGCCAACTCGGGCAACTCGAGACCGTACGGGCGACCTGGAACAGCCCCCGTGGCGACGACACCGCGCCACCGTGGAAACGGGCACGCGTCACGGGTGGAGGATCGATCGTCGAGCTGGGCGTGCATCTCTTCGACCAATGGCGCTACCTGTTCAGCGCCGAAGTGGTGGACGTGTTTGCGCGCGCGCGACACGGGACGCGCGACGATGAGTGCGCGACCATCTCCGCCACACTCTCGAACGGGATGCTGGCGGAAGCGATCGTCTCCGAACGCACCAGCCACGAGATCGAGATCGAGGTGTCCGGGGACCAGGGTCGGCTGCGGGTTTCCTGCCAGCGCTTCGATGGCCTGGACGTCTACACCCGGCGGGAGACCGCAGGCATGGTCGGACCGAGGGCGCGCGGGATCCTGCGCGCCGTACGGGAACTGCCGCGCGGCGTCGCGCGCATGCGAAGCCTGGGTGATTACGGCGACTCGTACCGCGGGCAGTGGCAGCACCTGGTGGATTGCGTGCAAGCGGGCCGGCGTCCCGCCTGCTCGCTGGAAGATGGTCGTGAGGCTGTCCGCGTTGCGCTGGCCGCTGCAGAGTCAGCGAGATCCGGACGGTCGGTGAAGGTGGCGGAAGCGCCTGCGATGCTGGCGGCGGCGCGATGATCGCGAGGGCGAACCGGCCGCTGCACGACACGTCGGTGGTGTTATGCACCTGCGACCGACCCGAGGGCGCGCTGGCGGCGGTGCAGTCGGTGCTGCGCGACGTCCCGACCACGCAGGTCATCGTGGTGGACCAGAGCCAGTCCGACGAGACAGAACACCGGTTGAAGCTGCTCATGGAAGGCACGCGCGGGCGCGTGATCCGCGCCGAGCCGAGAGGCCTGGGTGTCGCCCGGAACCTGGGGGTGACGTTCTCGTCAGGCGCTTACATCGCGTTTACCGATGACGACTGCGAGGTGTGTCCCGGGTGGCTGGGCTCCATGCGAACGGCGCTGTTCCGTGACCCGCGGCTCGGGCTGGTTTTCGGCAGGGTCCTGGCGCCGGACTATGATCGCACGCAGGGCTTCGTGCCCAGTTACGAGGTACCGGAGTACGTGATGGCCGACCACATCGAGCAGAAGACGCGCATCGAGGGCATGGGCGCGTGCATGGGGATCCTGCGGGAGACGTGGCAGCGACTCGGCGGCTTCGATGAAGCGTTAGGCAGCGGCGCGCCATTCCGGGCCGGCGAAGATGCGGACTTTGTCGTACGCGCGCTGCTGGCCGGGTGGCATGTCGCGGAAACACCGGCGGCCGCGGTGGTGCACAACGGCTTCCGCACGTGGGCGCAACGCGATGACCTGATCGCCGGCTACATGTACGGGCTGGGCGCGGTCAACATGAAGATGCTGCGCATGGCGGGGTGGCACGCGATCCAGCCACTGACCACGCTGGCCTCGCGCTGGCTTGTCGGGGAACCGGTGGTCAACCTGAACCACATCCCGCCCAGGCTGGCCCGGTTGCGGGCATTCCTGCGCGGGGCGCGGGAATGCATGCGCACGCCACTCGACAGGAACGGCCGGTTCACGGATGCGCACAGTCCCCACGGCGGTCAAGCGGGCCATCTGGGCAGCGGGAGCGACGCGGGTGACGCCGGCACCGGGCGCAACGCCGCGAACCGGCGCAGCGGAACGAACGGGAGCGGATAGCGCACCGTTGCCACCACACGCGGCCGGCGGTAGCGCTGGTCAACGCTGAACTTCAGAAGCCATAACCACAGGGGACACAGGGGACACAGAGGTGAACCGCCTCAATTCACCATTCGTTTGATCCCTTGCCGAAGGTGCGGCACGTTGAAGTTGATCAGGAGTCCAACCGGTCGCTGACTGAGCTTCAGGTAAGCCAGTAACTGCGCCTGATGAAGCGGAAGCAACTTGGCAACCGCGGCCCTCACGATCTGGCCGGTGATGTCGTTGATTTCCATTTCTTAACGTGCCATATCGCCGTCACCAGTACGTCACGCGTCAGCCCCTGTGTCCCCTGTGTCCCCTGTGTCCCCTGTGGTTAATGCTTTTGCAGACCTGATCACGACCGCCTGGAAACCATGGCTGATGAATTGATCCTCGTTGCCGGAGCCAGCGGCGCCCTCGGTTCACTCATCGTGAGGCGACTGCGGGCCGGCGGTTATCGCGTTCGAGCCCTGGCGCGTAATGCCGGGAAGCTTGATGCCCTGAAGTCCGTGGGCGCCGAGCCATTCCCGGCGGACATGCTGGATCGTGCCGCGATGGATCGCGCCTGTGCGGGCGTTTCCCAGGTCGTGAGCACCGCCAACAACATCGTCGGCAAGGGCGCGACGAGCTGCAACCGCATCGACGAGCCGATGTACCGGACGCTTGGCGCCGCCGCGAAGGCGGCTGGTGCCAGTCGATGGGTGCACATC
>DATMBT010000638.1:0-5864 GCA_035559475.1 Gemmatimonadaceae bacterium | reverse complement strand
TATGTGGTGATCGCCGCGGGTGGCGGTGGTCGTTTCGGTGATGGAGATGCTATCGTCGCCTTTGCGCTGCCGCAACGTTAGGTCCGATGTCTACGGCACGAAGAGCGAGGCCAGGATCGCAGCCGACATGAGCGCGCTCACTACACTGGACACTGTAATCTCGGCAACAACAAATACGATGAAACGCGCAACTGCGGGGGCGATGGGGCTCCGGCCATAGAAGCTGAAGAACGCGACAGCGAGATAGATATAGGTGGCCGCATAATCTGCCACCACCGCAAGGGTGGAATTGAAGCGCAGGAGGGGAGCGGCGACGAGGCTCAGGAGCCAGATCGCGTTCCATGTCACGAGGAGGAAAGTGGCGTGTTCGCGCCAGGGACGGCCGCGCCACAGCACGCCAAGCACGAGCGCGAGGGGAACGAGCGACAGCGCGCTCACGAGCGGCGTGACAGTATTCATGCGCCCCTCGAACCTGGCGTTCGCCTGTTCCTCGGAGAGGCCATGTCGCGCAAAGAGCGCGCGGAGTTCCTCTGAATTGTCTGCGCCCAGCACCACACTCGTCAGGCTGACGCCGTAGGAGTCGGGCGCGTCGGCGATGGCGAAAAAGCTGAACGGTTGCAGCCACGTGAGGACGAGCATGTACGCGCCGGCGAGCAGCAGGAAGAACTTGAGAGGATGCAGGTACTCGAATCCGCGCCCTTCGAGATGGGCGTGGATGACGTGCGCCGGCCGTCGAAGCGTGTCGCGTGCGGTGATGAGAAGGCGGCGATCGAGGCCGAGGGCTTCGACGGCTCCCTCGCGGACGAACGCCTTTGCATCCGCTGGCACGACGTAGTCGCTGCCCAGAGGCCGTCCGCAGTAGCCGCAGAAGGGAGTGTCGACGACGGCCCCGCATTTCGGGCACGCTTTGGACATCGGGGGTGCGCTGGAGTGCATCGCGAGACTACACTGCGCTCCAGGTGAGACGGAGGCAAGTCTCTTCTGGCCTTGCGTGCCGTCCGTTATGAATAGGTTCACTCCAGTGACCAGTTACGATCCATGACTCGCACCGCTGCCTGGGTACTGCTGCTGAACGTTGTGATTCAAGGGAACGCTGCCGCCCAGGTCCGGTCCGCCGATCCCGCCAAACGTGGCATCGCGCTGACGGAGTTTCCGCGCATCGTCAGGCTCGCCGACAACGTGTACGGCTACGAGGAGATCAGGCAGCCGGGATTCACGACCGTGAGCCTGTTCGTGGTCGGACGCAACGGCGTGTTGGTAGCAGATGGGCAGGGGAGTCCAGCGGCTACGAAAACGATGCTCGAAAAGATCCGGACCGTCTCGACGCTGCCTGTGCGATGGTATGTCGTTGGCTCCGACCACGGGGACCACACCGCCGGAAACTCGGAGCTACCGAAGGACATCCGGTTCATTGTCCATCCGACCTCTCGCGCCCAGCTGGTCACCGACTCAACGACAGCCGCCACGAGCGGTCGAAGTGGCCAGCCTCCACGCGTGGTCATCGTCCCACCAGTCGCCATGGCCAGCGACAAGGAAACCATAGACCTCGGTGGCATAACGGTCGACGTCCTTTTCCTCGGCCGCGCGCACACTGGCGGCGACCTCATGGTGTACCTGCCGCGTGAGAAAATCCTGTTCATGAGCGAGGCGTACCTGAACCGCGTCTTTCCCGCCATGCGGAGCGCCTACCCTGACGACTGGGCGCAGGTGATCGATCGTGCGCTGGCCATGGACGTCACTCGTTATGTGCCGGGGCACGGATTCATCGAGGAGCCGGATGTCTCGCGCGAGGAGCTGATTCAGTTCCGCCATGCCCTTGTAGCGGTCACCGCGGAGGCCAAACGACTTCACGGACTCGGCCTGTCGCAGGAGGATGCGGTCAAGGCGGCCAACTGGGGACCGTACAAGGACTGGTTCCTGGCTGACCAGCAGGCTGCGATCGCGATCAGGCGCGTGTATGACCAGCTCGAGGGCCGGATTCGATAGCGAAGTGAGTTGCCGCTCTCGACACTAGCGGACCTGTTCACGAAAACGCTGGTAGCAAGCAATACTCATGCTTGCACCACGTCACCTGCCGAGACTCGCGGCCACCATCGGTCTCTTCACCCGATACGGCCTGGCCGACTTCGCGCGAGACCAGGGCCTGTCAGCGCTTGGCCAGGCCGACGAGAAGTCTTCGGAAACAAACGGCGCGGACATCGAAGCGAATGCTCGTGCATTCCGCGAGCGACTGGTTGAGCTCGGGCCCGCGTACATAAAGCTTGGCCAGCTGCTCGCGACCCGGTCCGACCTCCTGCCGCCGCCGTACATCAGCGAACTCTCGACGCTCAACGACGACGTCGAGCCGCTGCCGTTTCCCGAGGTCGCGTCGATCATCGAGGCCGAACTGGGCGCCAGCATCGATGACCTGTTTCATGTCATCAACACGGAACCGTTAGGCACCGCCAGCCTGGGACAGGCGCATGCCGCGACTCTGCCAGATGGGCGTGACGTGGTGATCAAGGTACAGCGCCCGAACATTCGCGCGTTGCTCGCCGACGACATCGACTTCTTCAAGGAACTGGCGACCTTCCTGACTCAGCACACCTCGGCGGGGAAGCGGATCGACATGCTGGGCATCCTGCGACAGCTCGAGCGCGCGCTCGCCGATGAACTCGATTACCGCGTCGAGGCACGGAACGGCGCACAGTTCCGCCGGCGCCTGGCGCCGTTTCCGCGACTGCTCGTTCCGCGCATCATCGAGTCCTACTCTACTGCGCGAGTGCTCACCGCGGAGCGAATCCGCGGCACCAAGGTCAGCGAGATTTCACCCGCGATTCGCAGCGAGCACGATCTCATAATGCTGGCCGGGGAGTTGACGCGGGCCTACCTGCACCAGATAGCGGTGGACGGGCACTTTCACGCCGATCCACACCCGGGGAACATCTTCCTTGTCCTGCCGACCGACGAGAATCCGCAAACGCCCGCCGAAATAGTCACCTATGGCGATGACGGTGGGACCATCAATGGCACGGGTGGCCTTGCACGCGCTGAACGCGCCGCGGTCGAGGCTGCGCCGGCCGCTCCGACGATGCTCGAGCCTAAACTCGCGCTGATCGACTTCGGGATGACAGCGCACCTGCCGCCCACGTTGCGCGACCAATGCGTCAGGCTCCTGTACGGCCTGTCGGACGACCGGGGCGATGAAGTCGCCGACGTGCTCATTGAGATGGGCGAGCCACTCAATGGCTTTGAGCGTCACGCTTTTACGCGCGAGATCAACGAGCTGGTGTCCCGCGCGTACGGGGCCGACCTGAGTGAACTGGAGGCCGGGGCGCTGCTCAACAGCGTGATCGCAGCGTCGTACCAGAAAGGCCTGCGACTTCCCGCCGACCTCACGCTGCTCGCCAAGACACTCGTCCACCTCGGCGGCGTAACACGTTCGCTCGATCCGTCGTTCGAGCCGGCGGTTGCCGTGCGTGAGAACATGAACGAGATCGTGGCCGAACGCATGAGAAGCCGGTTGAATCCGCGGCTGGTGTACCGCGCGTTGAGCGAGGGCGCCGACCTGATGACCAACCTGCCGCGCCGCATCGATGTGATCTCGAAACGGCTGGCGGACAACGAGCTGAGCGCGAAGCTCGAGGTGCCGCAGATCAACGTGCTGGTGGAAGGCCTGCAGAAGGTGGCGAACCGCATCTTCAGTGGACTGGTGCTCGCGGGCCTGATCGTGGCGAGCGCGATGCTCCTTCCTCACCGCCGCGCGTTAGGCACTGCCGGGTTCATCATTGCCGGGGCGCTCGGGCTGTACATGGTGGGCTCGATCCTGTGGAAGGACCGGCAGGTGGCGAAACCTGGTGCCCCGCGACCGGGTTGACGCCGCGATCGACCCCTGGCGTCTGGCCAGGACCGTAACGACGCTCCGGCTTGGTTTGGTGTCGGGCTACTTTGCCAGCGGGTCAGGACGCAGCTGGAACTTCAACACTTTGCTCGTCGTTCCCTTGCCACCTTCCATGTGGAACGGCGCCCGCGTGCTGACCGTGGCCCAGATGCCGCGACCCTTCCACCCCGCGTTCGGGTCATCTATCCGGCCGTCCATCCACTTCGTGAAGAAGCCCATCGGATAGGGCACGCGCATAACGACCCACTGGCCATCCTTGAGCGCCAGCAGCGCTTCGGACGCATTGCCGGTGTTGATCGGGACGTTGGCGCCGAGTCCCAGCGTGTTGAACTGGTCCACCCAGGTGTAGTAACTCCCTTCGGCACTGCCGGGGGTTGTCACACCCTTCAATTGAGGAAGTGGCTCCGCCCAGAAGCTCCATCCTTCGGGGCAATGTTGCCCCGTTGCAGTCGGGCCGTTGAGCTTACCGCGGCATTTGCGACGATCGAAGCTGGCCATGTGTCCGCTCGCCAGCGCCACCCACGCCACGCCGTTGCGATCGATGTCGAAGCCGCGCGGTGAAAACGTCCCTTGGACCGAAGCGCCGGGGTTGCCGTAAGGCACCTCGTAGTATTCAGCCAGCGCGGTCTCGGGTGGGTTGGATCCCGGCACGAGGCGAATGACCGATCCCGGAAAGCCTAACGAAGATCCCCAGACCGAGCCATCCGGCGCTGGTGCCACTCCATAGAACCCGGCGGCAATGCGCTTGTCCTTCGTGGGATCGACCGGCTGGTTGGGCTCGACGTATTCGTCGCGACGCCCGTTGCCGTTGGTATCGAGGATCAGCGCCGTCCAGCCCTGCGCGCGCTCCTCGTCGCCCGTCTCATCGAAGAGCTTCGTGTTCAACCAGCCAACTACCGGACCGCCGCCACTAGTCCAGAGCGTGTTGTTGGCGTCTTCGGCGAACATCAGGTGATGGGTGCCGAAGCAGGTACCGATGTGTGTCAGCTTCTTTGTCTTCGGGTCGTACATCGCCAGGTGGCGGCCGGCGCGTGCAACTGGCGTGAGCTTCGCCGACGGGTGGTTCGATCCTTCGCGGCAGACGGGTGGGTTGTCAGGCGGGCGAACAGTAGACGTGAGCCACAAACGCCCGCGGTCGTCGATCATCGGGTTGTGGACGTTGTTCTTGCTGGTCCAGATCACCTCATCGCCCCAATACGGCGAGGGCGCAGGCATCTGTGGCGACGTCGGCGGCGTTGCTGGATCGCGAACCGTCAGCGGAATCTTGCTGGCGACATTCGTCTTCGGATCGAGCACCGGTGTGTAGTCGGCGCTGAGCTCGAGCGAACCGTACACGGGACCGTTCGCGTTGACCGTTGGCTTGCGACGGTCGGTCGAGACCACGTCGTGCAGATAGACTTTGGGGTCCGCCCAGTCCCACTGCGTGATGACGATGTTGCGCTCGATGCCCGTCGGACGTGGAGGACTGGGCGGCACTTCCCCGTTCGCAATGCGCTGCGTCCAGTCGCCGAACATCTCCAGCATGCGACGACGTCCCCACTGGTTGAGGCTCGTGGACATTCCGCCGCCGGCTTGTCCGGACTGGACGCGCCTGTCCCACGCAGCCGCGTGTGACTCGAACGTGCCGAGCGCCGCGGGGATCTCACGCGTCCCCTTGCTGCCGAGCTGGTGACACGCCCAGCAACCGCCGGACTTGAGGTTGCGGAGGAACGCCGCCTGGCTCGTGATGCTGGTCGCGAAACCATTGCCGTTGGGACCCGTACCCGGAAACTCGCTTTCGGCGGGAACCTGCAGCAGCGAGAACCAGTAACCGGCTGGGTAATACTCCGCGGCTGCCTTGGTGTTAGGCGCCTTTACCGCGGTGAGGTTCACAGTCTTGCCGGGTGTTGAGCGCGACTTTGGTGAGTCAACGAGCCCGTACCCGCGCACCCAGACCGCATAGTTGGCGCTTGGCAGGTCGGGCACGACGTAACGACCGCGATCA
>DATMBT010000637.1:0-10285 GCA_035559475.1 Gemmatimonadaceae bacterium | reverse complement strand
CCTGGATCCCTTCCGCGTCTGGTGCCGGAACCCGTTCCGCCTCCCACCGCCTCCGGCTGCGGAGCATCGCGCGGGATGACGGATGGCATGCTCCGGGGCGCACTCACAACAATCGTGCTGGAATCGACCGCGATCTCCGGCGGTGCGATCTCAGGAACCTCGGTCGTCGTCACGACCGGCTCCACTTCCACAGGGTCCTTCCCGGGCCGAACGACGTCAGCGGGCTTCGGCTTGGTCACCGGACGATCGATACGCTCGATGTCCGAGACGAAGCGAACGGGCTGGTAGTTCTGGGCGGAGTTGGCCAGCTCTCCTGCTTTTTCACGACTCTGTGCGATCTTGCTCGCCGCGTCGTCCGTCGCGGTTCCTTCACGCGACTGACTGCACGCAGTGCCGACCAGCATCAGGATGGTGAACCGCGCGACCAGATTCCGTTTCATCGGCGCTCCCGCGTTCTACCGTGATATTACACTGTCAACAAACGTTCCCAATGGCAATGCCACGAACAGCCACGTTTCGAAATCGACACCTGCCATCTTCTGCCGCCCTGATAGTGGCGGTCGCCCTCGGCTGTTCCAACGGCGGGTCCAACGGTGACGTCCTGTCCCAAACGGAGAGAACGGCGATAGCCGACACTATCCGGACCTTGCTGACAGACACCTACGTTTTCGACGGCACCGATCCGGTACCGCGATTCATGAAACTCTATGCGGATTCGGCGGTCGTGTCGGCGGCCTCAGGAGGCTATACGGTCGGGCGCGACTCGATCCTGAGCGCGTTGTCCTCTTTCTGGAACAGGGCAGGACAGTTCATGCGTCACCCAACGTGGACATGGGGCGCAATGAACATCGACGTGCTCTCACGAAACGCCGCCGTCGTTACGGCCCGCTACACGATTCCTCACTGGACCCCGGAAGGCCGCCCGCACGTTATTGGGGGTGCCTGGACCTCCGTTTGGACTCGTCAGGGAAACCGCTGGGTCATTCTTCAGGAGCATCTTTCGGACCTGCCGCGTTCGGTCGCCGAGCGCGTCGAAGCGACGATGCCAGCGACGCCGCCCCCCACGCGGTAACGCCTAACGCATTGGCGCGCACGCCGGGTCAACGGGCGTGGCGACGCCGTATCTGGCGCGAACGGTCCGGACCGCACCGCCGGCATCGATGACCACGGTGATCAGGTTGTCGTATTCCGGCTCGCAGAAGTCCCGAAACGTGGGCCCGCCAAGGGCCGCCACGATCGCCGCCACCGTGTTGCTGTGACCGACCACCAGTACCGTCTTCCCCGCGTGTCGCTTCACCACCTCGGCAATTTCGGCTGCGTGTTTCGCGACATCGGCCTGCGCCGTGACTACGACTGGCGTTACACTCAGGGCCTCGGCGAGAGGCGCCGCGGTCTGCGCCGTTCGCTGGAACTGCGTCGTGATGATCGCGGACACGCCAGCGACCTTTCCGATCTCCGCGAGTGCGAGTGCACGAGCGCGCCCCTGATCTGAAATCGCGACGTCGCCCGTCCCCGGCGCGCGCTCGGCGTGCCTGACGAGAAGCACGACCGTGGCTTGCGCCGGCGCCACCGCAGGCACGGCCGCCAGGAAGGACAGCAGGAAGAGAAGCAGGGATTTCATCGAATCCTGTTGTTGGGGCGTCAGTGCGGCGCCTGGCTACTTCTTCGGTTGGCCCAGCGAATGAACGTAAGCAGCGACGGCGTTGATCTGGGCTTCGTTGAGCTGACCGCCACCCTTTGGTGGCATGGGAGCGGGCGCTTTTTTCGGCTTGGCAACCCCCTCCGTCACCGTCTTCGCGATGAAAGCCAGGCTGCCGTCACCGTGCAGCCATTCCTTGTCGGTCAGGTTCGGGCCGAGACCAGCAACGCCTTTCCCTGCCGGCCCGTGACAGACGTAACACAATGCGGCGCCGACCTTGCCATGGAAAATGCTGTCGCCTAACGCGAGCATGGCTGGCGTCGGCGCCTGGTCCACGGTGGCCTGCGCCGCGGCCGCCGACGCAACCACGACGACAGTTGCTGACAGCACGCGCCGCAGGACCACGGTGACAGGCATCTCCGTCAGAACGCGAGTACCGTGCCGAATACGAACCGGAATTGTTCGCGCTCGAAATCCCATCCGACTTCGCTCATCATTCGCAGGTTGCGCTTGAACAGGTAGTGGACGCCGCCCGTCGCGGACTGGTATCTCGACAGGAAGCCGTTGCCTTCATTCTCTTCCCCGACGCCAAGCGAAACAACCGGCTGATCGGAGTCAACCCAGTTGTAGAGCGCGGTGAAGAACAACCGTCCGGTCTGGCCCTGTGGCCAGAAGATGGCTTCGGCGAATGCAGAGTTGACGGTCGTGTTGAACGGCTCCGTGACGTTTCCCGGACACGGAGTCGCCACCGTACAGGTGCTGAAGAACGGGTCAACATCGGTGCGCCGCACGAAACTCGCGTTCAATTCCCCGACGGAGCCGAGCGGGATGGTTGCATCCGGCCCCCACATCGAGATCGTGTTTCGCGCGCCTGCTTCCACCTCGTAGCCTCGATAGCCAAAAACGCCAACGCGTAGCGAACCAATGTCCTGCGACAGGCGGAACAACGTGCTCTTGGCGTCGTCGCCATCGAATTGTCCTTCGTCAGACGCCTGGTTCAGGCCTCGTCCGGTGATCAGTTCAGCTGCCAGGTCGGTTCCGTCGCGCGGCGACCAGAGGGCCGTGAAGCCCCGGTCGTACGTCAGGTCCGCCGTCGTCAGGCCCACGCGAACGCGATAGGGCTGGTAGTCTTCGTACTCGAGTCGCAGTTCACGCTTGAACAGCGGGTCCGAAACCTGGAACTGTCCCGCGATCAGGCTGACGCCTGAACTGGCAATGTCGGTGAACTGCACGTACGCGTCCTCGAGACCAGCGACCTCGCCCTGTTCCGCGAGCAGGAAATAGATGTAGTAGCTCACCTTGTCGGTGACCTGGCCACCGCTCAGCAGCTTGATCACCCAGGGCATCTGGAAGTCGATCGTGTTTTGACCGGAAGCTGGATTGGTCTGCGCACGCGCGAAGGCGTCGAAACGAATGGCGAGCGGCAGGTCATTCTGGAGTCGAAGCAGCGGATCGCCAGTTCCCACGGTGTCGCGCGGCGGCTCGCCAACCGCAAACTCGTATCCGTTGGCGCCGAACGCTTCGCCAAACGCGTTGAGGCGCGGAACCGGTGCGTGGCACTGCATGCAGCTCACGCGGTACTTCCGGGCGAATGCCGGAATCGCCCACGCGGGCCTTGCAACGCTGGACACGGCAAGTGCTGCAGTTGCAAACGCGAGGAACCAGGACTTCATGGTGTCTCCGGTGACGGGCTTTGATGTTCAGCAGCCTGGTGCGCTACAAACGTAAAAGGCGCACGTCGTCCCGCGAGAGGTCCCCAACGATTACCAGCCCATACGCGCCCGGGTGGTTGTGATGTGTGCGACGTGATGGGCGCCGTGCCAGGCATACATGGCCAGCATGTAATCCAGCGCGTGCCGGCCCGTTTCCGGGTGCACGTATTCGCGGCGATAATCGCCTTCCTTCATGGCGCGCCAGAGTGCGACCCACCGGCGATGCAGCGCATCGAGCAGCGTGAGCGACACATCGATCGGAACGCTGGTCGTGTCGATCAACTCGGCCCACGCCGATTCGTCGTAGGGCTTGATGACGGGTGCCGGTTCGGTCAGCGCCAGCTTCAACCTGACGTACGCGTTCAAGTGGCTGTCGGGAACGTGGTGCACGACCTGTCGAAGGGTCCAACCTCCGTCGCGGTACGGCGTGTCGAGTTGATCTTCGTCGAGGCCCTGAACGGCTGCACGCAGGTTCGCCGGCGTTTCCGCGATGGCCTCGATGGCGCGTTCACGAGATTGGCTTGTCGGCGCGTCCGGCTTCACGAACGGGCCGATCGGGTAGCGAAGGTCAGGCATGGTCGATATCCGGTGAGGGCGACGGGCGGCGTCTCAGCGAATAATTTAATCCCCGCCGTTCCCCTTCCGTCGTTTCCGCTTTCACGAGAGCTCGCGAATGGACTGGATTACCGACCCGAATGCGCTGGTGGGACTACTCACGCTGACGGCGCTGGAGATCGTCCTTGGGATCGACAATATCATTTTCATCTCGATCCTGTCCAGCAAGCTGCCCAAGCCGGAACAGCCAAGGGCGCGGAAGCTCGGGTTGGCCGGCGCGTTCGTCACGCGCATCCTGCTCCTGCTCTCCATCGCCTGGATCGTGCGCCTGACGACGCCGCTCTTCAGGTTGGTCGGCATCGACTTCACGGGTCGAAGCCTCATCCTGCTTGTCGGCGGCCTTTTCCTCATCGCCAAGGCGACGTTCGAGATTCACGGTAAGCTGGAAGGGTCCGATGAGCAGGCCGAGGGTCGCAACGTGGCGTCGTCCCTGGTTGCGGTGGTCGTGCAGATCATGCTCATCGACATCGTCTTCTCGCTCGACTCGGTGATCACCGCGGTGGGCATGGTCAGCGAGGTGCAGATCATGATCGCCGCCAACGTGGTGGCCCTGGTGATCATGCTGGCCGCGTCTACGCCGATCAGCGACTTCGTCGATCGTCACCCGACGATCAAGATGCTGGCGCTTTCGTTCCTCGTGCTGATCGGGACCAACCTGGTTGCGGAAGGCCTGGGCCACCACATCCCGAAGGGCTACACGTATTTCGCGATGTTCTTCTCGTTCTTCGTGGAGATGCTGAACCTCAAGCTGCGCGCGAGGCAGGCGGCCGTGAGGCTGCACGACACGCCGAGGGTGGAAACCTGAGGGTCGAGGGTCGAGGGAAGGTGAGAGGGAAAGCGAGGAGGGCAGAGGAATTACAACCCCTGCCCTCTTTCTGTGTCTCTACCCGCCTCGACCCTCGACCCTCGACCCTCGACCCTGAGTTAGAGGTACCTCGTCTTCAGCACATCGACGTGATGCAACTCGTGCCCCGCAATCACCCAGGCGAGCGCACGCACCGACATCCGCTTTCCGCTCGCTTCACCGGCGCGAATCCACTCGTCCGGGAACAATCCGTCGAACATCGCTACCGTCGCCCCGCGCACGGCTTCGTATTCGTCGATCAGGCTGGCCAGTGGACGTTCATCGAGGCGTGCGTTCGTCACGTACGCATTTTCGTCAAAGCTGGCGAGTGGCGTTGAATCACCACGAGCGAAACGGAGTGCGCGGTAGGCGAAGATGCGCTCGGCGTCTGCCAGGTGTCCCACCACTTCACGGATGCTCCACTTCCCAGGCGCATAACGATGCCTGCCCCTGGACTCGGGAATCGCCCGCAGGTACTCGAGCGTCTGCGCGATCTGTCCATGGAGCGTGCGCACGACATCGCCATCGGGCACCTTGGTGATGTACGTCCCGTAGTACGGCGCGAATTCGTCCGCGGCGGGACGGGTGCTGTGATGCTCTGCGGCGGTAGCGGTCATTTCGGGGGTTCCGGTTTCTTCGTGGCCGCTGGCGGCGCCGCCGGTTTGCGGGACAGCGACTTGAAGTACTCGTTGACCATGTCCCGATATCCGGCGGGCACATTTTCGTTTCCGCCTAACGCCGGGCGATCGGCTTCCGCTCCCACCACCTGGCGGCGCAGCGTGAACTCGAACTCCTTGAAGCCCTGGACCACGGCGCCCCTCAGCCTCGACAATTCATCGGGATCATTGAAGGCGCGCGAACCTTCGAGTTTGCGGAGTTGCTCGATCAGTTTCGTCAGGTCTTCGACATTGCGACCCTGGCCCTGCAACTCGCGACGAAGCTCCTCGGCCGCCTCGCGCTGGCTCCGGAGTTCACGACCGAACTGGCGCGCGTCTTCGGCGGAATACGTGCCGCCCGGACCGCCCTGCGCTCCTCCGGCAGAGGAGAGGCCGCCCTGTGCACCTCGACTGTCCGGGGATGGATTCAGGCCGCGCTGACCCGTGCCCTGTCCCTGACCCTGGGACTGCTGGTTCTGGCCTTGGCCCTGACCCTGACCTTGGCCCTGACCTTGGCCCTGTTGCCCTTGGCCCTGTTGCCCTTGGCCCTGTTGGCCTTGGCCTTGTTGTCCCTGCTGCCCCTGACCCTGCTGGCCTTGTTGTCCCTGGCCCTGCTGGCCTTGTTGTCCCTGGCCCTGCTGGCCCTGTTGTCCCTGGCCCTGCTGGCCTTGTTGTCCCTGCTGCCCCTGTTGGCCTTGTTGCCCCTGCTGGCCCTGTTGCCCCTGACCTTGCTGGCCTTGCTGGCCTTGCTGCCCCTGCTGGCCACCCTGACCTTGTTGGTTCTGCAGGCCCTGCTGCCCTTGTTCGCGATCTCTCATGCGCTCGTCGATTGACGAAAGGCCACGCACCAGGTCGCGAGCCTTGTCGAGCGTGCGGCCCTGGTCGTTCCCCTGCGCATTGCCGTTCGCGGATTCGTTCGCCCGATCGAGACGCGAAGAGAGCGAGTCCAGGTCGTCGGTGATCCCCTGCTCAAAGTTGCGGACGTAGTCCGCCGCGCCCTGGCGCATGACGCCGCGCGAGAACTGGATCTTGTCACGCAGTCGCCCTTCACGCATGCCACGCGCCGCCTCTCGAAGGTCGCGGGCCGCCTCGGGACGTTCACGCGCCATGTCGCGCGCCATCCGTTCGATGTCATCCTGGAGTTGCTGCACCTCACCCGACATTTCCGTCTTCCGTTCGTCGAGTCGCTGCTCACGCTCCGACCGGCTGGCACCAGCACTGTTGAGGTCCTGCACGTCCTTCTGGACGCTTCGCTGCTGGTCCGAAAGCTCCTGCGCGCGACGGGCCGCGTCCTCGATTCCACCGGTCTGGCCGCTCTGGCGCGCTTCTTCGAGCAGGCGACGCGCGTTCTCGATCTGGTCGAGTGCTGAACCAGCGGCAGAACCCTGTCCCTGTCCCTGCTGCGACGCGGCGCGCCGCATTTCGTTCGCCGCCTCCTGCAACCGCCTTGCGCTCTCCGACATCTCGGGCGAGCGCTGTTCCTGCGCCAAACGTTCGAGTTGACGCGCGAGACTATCCGCCTGGTCGGCGAGTTGACGTTGGCCGCCTCCGCCACCGCTGCCGCCGCCCTGCTGCTGCATGTTCTGGGCGCGCTGGCGGGCGCGCTCATTTTCCTGTTGCTGCCTGGCCGCGAGCTGCTTCAGCCGCTCCAGCGTTTCATCAACCTGCTGTTGCGCCTGTTGCTGTTCCCCGCGCTGAACTTGCTCGTACTGGTTCCGCATCTTGTCGGTCTCGAGCTCGAAGAGATCGGCAAGATCCTCGGCGTTGGACGCACCACCGCCGCCACCACCACCGCCGCCACCGCCCATGCTGACCTGCACATCGCGATAGACCGCCTCGGCGCGCTCGAGGTTCTGCAGCGCGCGTTGCTCCGGCGGGAGCGCCTCCTTCGTGTCGCGCTTGGAGAGCTGCTCTTCGGCCGCCTTCATCTCCTCGGATGCCTTCTTCAGGTACTCCGCGATCACCTTGAACAGTGTGTCAGCCTGCGCAACTGCCGGGCGATTCATGCGAGTCGCCAGTTCATCGACCTGCTCGCGCAAACGACCCTGGCCCAGGTGAATGGTCGTCACGTTTTCGCGGAACGTGCCCGCTTGAGTCTTTTCGCGGTCGCGTTCGGCCTTGAATGTCGCCGCCACGATATCGCGCTGTTGCTGTGTGAGCGCGCCCGGGTCCTGGCCGCCACCGCCACCGCCTCCACCGCCTCCCTGCTGGTTCTGCCGGTAATCACGGCCGAACGGGCGGATGGTCATGAAGTAGATGTCGGTCGCTGCCTGCTGTCCCCCCTTGGCGCTCCCGCTATCCGTGGCGCGCGCGAAATAGGAAACCACGTCGCCCGCCTGCAGGCCGAGTTCCTCGAGGAAGAACGTGTGGCCGGCAATGAAGTCCTTCGAGCGGGTGCCTGACGAGTCGTTGAGCACGAGCGTCTTTTCCGCCCCGCCATTGACCGAATACACAAGCTCCACGCGACCGACGCCGAAGTCGTCCGTCGCTTCGACTTCCACGAAGACTTCCTCGACGTTGGTGGGACGGACGTCGCGGCCGGGCTTCCTGATCGCGATGGTCGGCGGCATGTCGTCGAGCGCGTCGATGACGTACTCCACTGAGCCAGCGACGCGCGTGCCGTCTTCGGCCGTCAGCTCCACTCGATAGAAGCCGTCCTCACGCACGACCAGTTCACCGACGATCGTGGAGTCATTGCTGCGCTGCATGGTGACGGCGGAATCGCCCTCGAACACCAGGCGCCCACCGCGAACGGGCATGGTGGAACGGACAAACACCTTGACCCTGGTGCCACGCACCGCTGCGATATCACCGCCATCTTCGATCCGCTCGACCTCGAGACCAGTGTACGCGGGATAACGCAGTTCGAGATCGATGTTCCTGACAGCGGGAAGGTTCCTGACGGACAGCTTGAAGACGCCTGAACGCACGCCGCTGCTCTCGATGTAGTACTCAAGGTCCGCATCGAGGTCGAACAGGCGCGCCGAGAACCGCACGGTATCGGAGCCGAGTCCCATGGGAATGCGCTCCCACTGCGAGTCAGCGCCACGACGCGTGACGACTTCAACCAGCTCACTGTTGAACCCGTTGAGCTGCGCGCTCACCTGCAGGTCCGTGCCCCTGGGAACCGTGGCGTTGCCTGGTTCGACCGAGATGGAGTACGGAGCAACCTCGGAGGCCTTCTTCCACGGCGTTGCGATCAGCGCTGCGCCGTAACGCAGGTAGTCGGGCCCGAGCATGAAGAAGCCCATGCCTAACGCTGCAACCACGGCGAGCACGACGCCCGACCGACGAATGGCCGGCGCTTCCACCGCGATCCCGTTCCCATGAGGACGGAGTCGGCGGACCGCGTCATCAACCAGTCCGTTGGTCAGGCTGCTGCCCCGCCATTCGGCCGGGACATTATCCGACGTGGCCTCGACGGCGCTCATCAGCGCCCCGTCCAGCGAAGGGATCCGTTCCTCGGCGTACAGCGCGACCCTTCCGTCGGAGAGCCGGCGAGCAATCGGCCAGGCGATCCAGCGCAGCCCCACGGCCACGGTCACGACAAACACGGCGATGCGGGCCCACGTGATGCTGGCCTCGCTGAACCCCGCCCGCTCCATGGCCATGGCCGCCAGCCAGAGGACAGCGAAGCCAAGGGCGAGCACGACGCCGAGGCCCGCCAGCACGTGTCGCAGGCGCCAGCGACGTCGGACCAGCTGGATGATGCCTGCGACCCGATCGGTCGAGACGGTGCGTTCGACGAGACTCGCCATGATCGCCCCCTAGGAAGCGGTCACCCTGCCGCGTGAAAGCCGGTGGGCCAGCACCGACTCCACAACCAGCAAGGTTGCCGCGATGAGCAGAAGATACCACCAGATGGACTGTTTTCGCTCGCGCTCCGCCAAATCGCTCCCAGCGGGTGACCCGGCAGGGGTTGACTCGGCGGGCGCGGAGACGGAATGCGTTAGGCGTGTTGGGTCAAAACGGGCGAGGTCGAGTTCCCGGCCAGGGATATTCACGGCTACGAGACGCGGCCTCGAGCCCGGCTCACCTGCAGGCCGCACCTCGTAAATCCCTGCTTCTGTTGGTATCAGGGCGGGATCTCCCTGGGTACCTCCTATCCGCAGGCGGTGACCCAGCGGTGATACGGCGACGTAGGCGACGCCCCGGCCGCGAATACTGTCATTCATCGCGGGACCAACTCCCTGCAGGTCGACCGCGTCGCCAACTTCATAAACGCTGCGACCGGCTCGGTAACCCGAGGTGTATTGGGCGAGCTGGTGAACGAACGGCAGGAATACCGGCTGGCGCGGCAGGTCGTTCCACAAGCCGTCGAACGAGGACGCGATCAGGATGGTTCGACCCGTCCCTGTTCGTTGCTCCACTACCGCGACCGAACCATCGTCGAAGCGTGCCAGAACCCCGCTATCGGACTCGATGGACCGGTACCGGTAGAAGCGCGCAGCCGAGAGGTCGCCGCTCTGTGCGTTGCTGAACACCGAAAGGGCGGGATGGCTCCGGTCGATGTACCCGAGCACGGCACCCTTTCCCGAGACGCGATCGCGAACGTCGCCGGGACTGACGGGCAACACGCCGTTGCCGCGAGCAGGCCACGTCGCACCGGTGACCTGGTCCCCGGCGATGACGAACAATCCACCGCCGTTCCTGACAAACGCTTCGAGCCGTCGACCCAGGTCACCCGCCGGCCAGGGCGCGTTGTTCATGATTACGAGTCGCTTGCCCGCCAGGTCGCCGGCGGCCAACTGTGGCGAGCGGCGCAATGTGATATCGAATGACGGCCGGTCGCCTATCTCGAGCGCACGCTGGAGGTAGA
>DATMBT010000636.1:0-5380 GCA_035559475.1 Gemmatimonadaceae bacterium | reverse complement strand
ACAGCCACGCGCTTTGGAAGAGCGTCGCCGCGACCGGACGTTTCACCGGACGCCGATCCTCGCGCTGTGGAGACCCGGCTCCATCGTCCGCGTCAGGCTCCGTCGCGAGCGCGGCAAGAGCGGCAGCCGATGGATGGTCGTAGAGGTCGCGCACGGTGATAGCGGCCGTCGCGGGTTCGTCCTGCAGGATAGAAACGGCCAGCGCGGCGCTGAGTGAGTCGCCGCCGAGATCAACGAAGAAGTCCGCCGTCACCGAAGGCGGCGCGTTCAGGTTCAACACTTCAGCGAATGCTGCCACAATGCGCGCCTCGTTGTTGTTTCGTGGCGCAACCGTGTCTGGGCCATCGCTGTGCCCATCGAGATCGAGCGTCGGGAGCGAACGACGGTCGAGCTTTCCTCCGGTAGTCGTCGGAAGCGCGGGCAGCGTCGCGATGCGGGCGGGAACCATGTGCGCAGGGAGCATGGCGCGCAGCTTTAGACGAAGCTCTTCCTCATGAGGCGGCGCGTCAGCGATTGCCGGCACCACAAAGGCGACGAGGACATGCGTCAGGCCGGCCTCCTGCACGCGACACGCGGCCTGGCGAACACCAGCGCAGCTCGCGAGGCACGATTCGATCTCCTCGAGCTCCACGCGGTGGCCGCGCAGCTTTACCTGCGAGTCGAGCCGGCCGTGCACGTGGAATACGCCGTCGTCGGTTCGGTGCGCGAGGTCGCCAGTGCGATAAATGCGGCCGAGTGTCGGATGCTCCGGGAACCGCTGTGCCGTCAACTCGGGACGCTGGTGGTATCCGCGGGCGAGACCGACGCCCCCGAGGCACAGCTCACCCATTTCGCCGTCGGGAACCTCGCGCAGCGACTCGTCGAGCACCCAGGCGGAAGTGCCGGGGACGGGTGAGCCGATCGAGACCTCGTTGCCGGGGTGGATCCAGGCGCGGAGTGCAGTCACCGTGCACTCGGTAGGCCCGTATCCGTTCTCCAACCGACGCCCGCGAGCCCACCGCTCGGCGACGTCGCGCGGCAGTGCTTCCCCACCGACATACAAGAGGCGCAGGTCGGGAAGCTCGTGCTCCGGATCGCGGCAACCCGTCGCGCGGAGCGCCGTCGGCGTGGGGCAGAAGACGGTGACTCGTTCACGGCGCAGCCAGGCTGGAAGATCCGGCCCCAGTCGAACCGCATCGTCATCCATGACGACCAGGGTCGCCCCCGCCGCCAACGCCAGCCACGTCTCCTCTACCGACGAGTCGTACACGGCCGATGAGTTCTGCGCGACGCGGTCGCCGGGACCGAGGCCAAACTCGGCGCAGTCGGACATAACGAGGTTGACGATGGCCCCGTGCTCGATGAGCGTCCCCTTCGGCGTGCCTGTCGTCCCCGATGTGTAGATGACGTACGCGAGCGAGGACGGTCCGAGCCAGGGTGACGGCGACTCTTCGTCGTTTAGTGCAACGCAACTACCCACGAGCGCTCGCGTATCGAGCACCGCTCCAACGTTCATCGCGCCGCGCACTCGCTCCCTGCCTGACGCGTCAGTGAGCAGCGCCACCGCCTCGCTGTCGGCAAGAAGGGAGCTCACCCGGTGGTCGGGGAACGCCGGGTCGATGCACATGTACGCCGCACCGGATTTGAGGACGGCGAGTTGTGCGGCGTAGAGCAGGTCCGAGTCGCGCGGCAGCATGATGGCCACGACGCACTCGCTGGCGACGAACCTTCGCAGGCGACTCGCGATCGCGCGCGCACGATGGTCGAGCTCAGCGTAGGTGACGATCAGCCGGTTGGACCGCTTTCGTCCCGGCGGCACCTCTATGGCCACCGCATCCGGCCACTCGCGGACCGCGGCCTCGAAGAGATGCTGTAGACAGTCGTAGCGCGGTGATGGAGCGAAGCTCGGCGGCGGCTCGCGTCGTAAACCGTCGCTCGGCGCCGTGAAGGCCGTCGTTTCCAGGAGTTCGTACTCGTCGGTGTGCACGGAAGTGGGTCGGTTCGGGCGGGTAGCGTTGGTTGACCGCCACGAAAGTACCCAGCCCCCTCACCTGCACCTCACCGCGTCAACATGTTGTGGCTAAAGCACTTCCGGACCACGAGGCGGGTTCGGAAGTGCGGTGCGAATCGGACGGTGATGTCAGGAGACGCCGCGAGGAGAGCCTGGTCAGCACCAGGCTGGAATCCCTCCTCAATGCTGCTCGGTTCACCCGATAATGGAACGAAGGCAGCGGACCCTAGATTTCCGGCGTGCGCTTCTCTGACGTCATTCTTTCGGCACTCGGCCAGATACGAGCCAACAAGCTCCGGTCGTTCTTCACCCTGCTTGGGGTCATCGTGTCGGTGACGTTCCTGGTCGCTGTCGTCGCGATCATCCAGGGCATGAATGCGTACGTTCGGGAGAACGTCGCCGGCGCAATCATTGGCGCAAATTCTTTCCAGGTACGCAGAACCCCCATCAACTTCGCGCGGTTCTCCGACGACGAGTGGCGCCGCGCCCAGCGACGGCCCAAGATCGGCCCCGAAGACGCACAGCTCGTCAGGGATGCCATTCCGGACGCGGTCGCGATCAGCCTGCAGAGCGGCTGGCCGACGCCGCAAGCCGATGTGGTCTGGGGCAACCGATCGTTAGGTGACGCGCTCATCCTCGGCGTGACGCCACCGTACCAGGTCGTCCAGGACTACCGCATCGCGTCAGGACGGCCACTTACGGAGCTCGACGTTGCGGAACGCCGGGCTGTTGCCGTGATCGGAGCGCAGATCGCCCAGAACCTGTTCGAAAACGTTGAGCCGGTCGGCCGATACATCCGGATCCTCGGCGAGCAATTCGAGATCATCGGCGTCAACGCCAGCAAGGGACGCGTGCTTGGCCAGTCGTTCGATGGTTTCGTGCTCATGCCCATCACGCGGTTCGAGATGCTCTACGGGCGGCGCAACACCACGACTGTATCAGTGAAGATGGCCAATGCCGCCGAAGTCGGCCCGGCGATGCAGCGCGCCGAAGAGGCGATGCGCGTAGGCCGTCGCCTGCGACCCGCTGAGGAAAACAACTTCTCGATCGAGACGTCGGACGCGCTGGTCGAGTTCTGGAAGACGCTGACGCGCGTCCTGTTTGCGGTGCTCCCCGCGGTGGTCGGGATCGGCATCGTCGTCGGTGGTATCGTGATCATGAACATCATGCTCATGTCAGTCTCGGAGCGAACCCACGAGATCGGGATCCGGAAGGCCGTTGGTGCGCGCTCACAGGACATCGAGCGCCAGTTCCTGGCCGAGGCGATCGTCCTCGCTTCGCTGGGTGGCCTGATCGGCGTCGCGTGGGGCTGGGCACTCGCAAGCCTGGTCGCTTCGGTGTCGCCGCTGCCGGCGCGGGTCACCACCTGGTCGATCGCCGTGGCGCTGACGTTAGGCGCCGGCGTCGGGATCCTGTTCGGTGTGTATCCCGCGCGGCGTGCGGCGCGGTTGGACCCGGTCGCGTCACTGAGGGCCGACTGATGGTTCCTCCCACATCCCATGTCCCACCTCCGGTCGTTCCACCGAACGAGAGCCAGGTTCTGCCATGAACCTGATTGATACCGTTCAGGAGAACGTTGCCGTCGCGGTGACAACCCTGCGCACGAGCAAGATGCGCTCGGCCCTCACCATTCTTGGCGTCGTGATCGGCATCAGTACGGTGATGGCGATGGCGACGATCGTGAACGGCATCCAGCAGCAGATCGTGCGGACCATCGAGATCGCCGGTCCGACGACGTTCTACGTGATGAAGGTCTTCTCGCAGACGCCGGTTAATCCCGATGCGTTACCCAAGTGGATACGGATCCGGCCGGACCTCAAGCCTGATGAAGCGGCGATCATCGCATCCCTCCCGGAGATCGGGTACGCCGCCATCTGGGCGCAGACGCTGGGGCGCCTGGAGTACGCCGGTATCCGTTCGCAACCAACCACGCTCAACGGCGCCGACGACGGCTTTACCGAAATCATGGGTGGTGAACTCGTGGTGGGCCGCTGGTTCACCAGCTCGGAGATGAAGAGCGGCGCCAATGTCGTCGTGCTCGACGAGACGCACGCCAGGCGTCTTTTCGGACGCGTGAACCCCATCGGCCGCACGCTCAGCGTTGGCGGCAGGCCCAGTGAAGTAATCGGCCTGTACGCGCCCGCCAAGAATATCTTCACACCGCCGGGCGCCGAAAACGGCGCGATCATCCCGTACAAGACGATGGACCAGCAGTACGACATCGACAAGACGAACGCGCTGTTCATCCCGGTGAAACCGCGCCAGGGCGTGACGGTGGACCAGGCGCAGGAAGCGGTCACGATCGCGCTGCGCGAACGACGCGGCCTGCGGCCGTCGGAGAAGAACTCCTTCGACCTGATCACGCAGGACCAGATCCTTGACCTCTTCAGTCAACTGACTGGCGCGTTTTTCCTCGTTATGGTGTCGCTGTCGTCCGTAGCGCTGCTGGTGGGAGGCATCGGCGTGATGGCGATCATGATGGTGTCGGTCACGAGCCGCACGCGCGAAATCGGGCTGCGGAAAGCCGTGGGCGCGACCCGTCGCGACATCATGCTGCAGTTCCTGGTCGAGTCGGCGACGCTGACCTGCATCGGCGGCGTCATCGGCGTCCTGGTGGGACTCGGCCTCGGGAAGCTGGTGAGTATGGCGATCAATGCGAGTGGGAGTACGCCGCTCGATCAGACGGTGATTGCCGTTACTGTTTCAATCGCCATCGGGATTGTGTTTGGGATTATTCCCGCGAGACGGGCGGCGCGTTTGGACCCTGTGGAAGCGCTTCGTTACGAATAGGGTCGAGGGTCGAGGGTCGAGGGAAGGGGTCAGGGTCGAAACTCAGGCACGCGTCGGCGGAAGGATCTGCCGGCTTCCGAGCTTCTTCACCAGGACCCAGAGCATTCGACTGACTTCGTCCGCAAGGGCCAAGCACTTTTCTGTTGCCTCAGGTTCGAAATAGCCAACGTCCGTCCCGAGGTCGAGCAGGCACTCTAACTCTGCCAGGGAACCGCGCGAAATCGATAAATGACGCGTGTAATCTCCCTTCCCGAGCCTGGCGTGACCCTCCGCGATGTTCGCAGCAACGGAGACGGCTGCGCGTTGAATCTGCGGCTTCATGCCGAAGCGCTCATCCTCTGGCAGTTGCCGCGCAAGCGTGTAGCTGGAGGCCGCGAGTTTTCTTGCCTTCTGCCAGACAATCAGGTCACGATGGCTCTGAATGCGGGTGTTGCCGCTTCGGTGTTGGCTTGTCGTCATGACCAACCATGGTCAGAGCCAGTCACCGGACCATCATCATTTCAACGCACCAGCTAGCAAAATCGCGCAACTCCCTCAACCCGGCGCCTCTACCCTTCCCTCGACCCTCGACCCCCGACCCTCGACCCTCGACCCTCGACC
>DATMBT010000635.1:0-3058 GCA_035559475.1 Gemmatimonadaceae bacterium | reverse complement strand
CTCTCGTCGTGTGCGTCACCGTGGTCGCGTGTGATGACGATGAACCCACCGGTGTCACGCTGGCGCCGCTCGACTTCACGGCATCGCTCAGTGGTGAAGCGGTACGTCCGATTTCCGTGGCGACTTCAGCAACCGGAACTGCGACTCTGACCGCGACGACGGGCACGTCGGACATCTATGACCCCGGGTCGAACAACTTCACGACCATCACATACTCCGTCTCGGTCAGTGGACTTTCGGGACCGGCGCAGACGGTCGAGCTACGCGGACCCGCGGACACAGGGAGTGTAGGCGAACTCATTCTCGCCCTGACCATCACCAGCGCAGGTACCAGCGGGGCCATCGCGAGCGGTTCGTTCACGTCCACTTCGAATCCGCAGGTCTCCGGGGACTCGCTGGTGACACTTCTGTTCAATCGGCAGGCGTACGTGACCGTGAAAACGACGGCCAACCCGCTGGGTGAACTGCGGGGTGTGGTTATCTCCCAGTAGTCACGCGCCGGCGGACGGCGTGAGACACATGCGGGCCGCGGCCTGACGCGAGCCTGCTTATCGCTCGTGGCTGACCGTGATGGACTTCGGCGCGCTCCAGCGCGCGCCGAAGCCGCCGCGTACCGCGAACGTTCCCTCGCTCGCGCGCAAACCGCCTAACACTGATGCGGTGCGGAAATCGAATACGGCACGGCGTGTTTCCCCCGGTGCAAAGACCATCCCGCTCGATTCCCACGCCGGCACTGCGTTACGGATCGTATCCGTGGCACTGGTCAGTTCGAAGCGGAACGCAGTGGTTCGTGACGCCAGGTCCACCACCACGGAGTCCGCCGATGGATTGTGCGCCGTCACGGTAAACGTGAGGTGGTCGTCGGTCGCGGAGCCCTCGTCCGGCGGATCGAATGCGACATCAACCAGCATGGCGTCGGCATCGACGCGCCGGAGCGCCTGCAAGACCACCGGTGCTTTCCCCGCCGCTTCACGACACGCCGACAGGCAGATCACCAGGCCACCACATTGCCCAACGAAGGCTCGTGAGTGACCGGCAATGGGTTGCAGCGCGTGAAGCATTTCATGCCTGACGACGGCACCGTCGTCCAGCGCCCCTTCGGCGAGTACGATGCGATTCCCGGCGCCGCTCCAGAACCCGCTGGTGAGGTTCCCCTGGTACCAGAACACGCTCACCCCGGGAACGACAAACCACTCGACGGATTCCATCGACTGCTGCGGAGACCTCGAGCACTCGGCGGTCATCGCCCACCATTTCCGGTAAATCGATGGAGCGGCGAATCGTCGCGCGGTCGAAGGGAGCCGCGGTGCGACGAACGCGCGATGACAGCCGGCGACACCAACGACCAGTGTGAACAGGACCAGCGTCGATCGCGTGATACGGGCCAGCCGTTGTCTCATCTACCGCCTGCGGGAACGTCCGTGTCCGTTCAGGCCGATTCGGCCACGACGAACTCAACAGGCAGAACTGTAAGCAGGTGGCGAGCCCAAGGGGAGGTACTGACGAGAGTGGCTCGCGACTCGATCACTCCTCGAGCAGGAATTGCTTTCGGGCGGTTGAAGCACCGCCGAAGCGTCCAACGACTTCATACTTTCCCGGAGGAACGGCGCGAAAACCGTCGAACGTCTTTGACAACCTGAAGTCGAAGACTGCTCGGTGCGTTTCGCCGGGGCCGAATACCGTGACGGCTGAATCCCAGGCACGATCACCTTGCCAGATCCCCACGTCAGCGCCGGACAACTGCAAGGTGAAGCCTTCTGGAGCTCCGGCATCTCCCGAGGGTGGCAGTACCACCACCACGGAATCACGACGCGGATTGCGCACGGTCACGGTCAGGCGGAAGTGTCCGTCTGAGGCCCGCGCTCCAGGGTGGGCGGGTTCCACGATCACGTCGAGCGCCATCGCTTCCGGTCGCAGTCGTGGAAGCGATGCCCGCGGGACCGGCGGCCGACCTCCTTCCTGGAGGCACCTCGTTATGCAGATCACGACGCCGGCGCAGCGTCCGAGAAACGCGCGTCGCTCATGCGCTCCGGTCCGCTGCAGGGCGTGGAGCATCTCGTGACGCACGACGGCGCCGTTCAGCATGGCTCGTTCGGCCATCACGATCCGGTTCCCGGCCCGTGACCAGTAGCCGGAGACCTGCTGCCCCTCGAAATCGAACCGCGACACGCCGGGCACCACGAACCAGTCGATCGCTTTCAGTGACCCGCTCGCCCCCGAACACTCGGACGTCATTGACCACCATTGCTGGTAGATCGGCGGCGCGATAAAGCGCTCGGCCCCATCAGGTGGTGGCGGATCCAGTGGCGCGTGGCACGCTGCCGCAAAGGCGAGCAACGAGAGCGTCAATTGTGTTGCGCGTGCCCAGCCTCGTACCATCGCCTGCCTGACGAGTCGTCAGAACTCGACAGGAGGTGCCGAGCCCGGCGCTGCTTGCGCCGGGCGGAACAGTAGCGCGTGACAAGCTCGACTGGAAGAGCGCCTGAACCCGAGTCCAATGGTCCCCGGACCGTGTTCGCGGTATGTGTGAGACGCCGGGCAGCCAGCCCGCCTTCAGGTGGAGGTGACGATGAAGGTTCGACACGCGGTCATAGCTCTTCTCGCACTGACATCCGCCGTCGCAGTGGCCTGCGGCGATGACGACGACCCGACGGGTGGCGGCGCCATCCCGGAGCTGTACGTTGCCCAACTGACTGGCGCCGCCGAGCGTCCGGATCCCGTCGCAACGACCGCAACCGGCACCGCTACCATCAACTTCACCCCGGGATCCGGTAACACCGGGCAGTTGATCTCGTACTCAGTCACGGTCACGGGACTGACCGGACAGGCCACGGAGGCGCACATCCACGGTCCGGCAGGCGTGGACGCTGCAGCGCCGGTGATCGTGGCCCTCACCATCAAGAGCGGCGCAACAAGCGGTGAGATTATCTCCGGAACGATCGCGTCGACCGGCCACCCCACGATTTCGATGGACTCGCTCGTGGTGCTCCTGCGCAACGGCAACAGCTACATCAACGTCCACAACGCCCCTTACCCGGACGGAGAAATCAGAGGGCAG
>DATMBT010000634.1:0-3144 GCA_035559475.1 Gemmatimonadaceae bacterium | reverse complement strand
AAACCATTCAATCGGCTGACATGATGCTCAAGGATGTCGTGCTGACGAGCCTCGACGAGATCATCACTCGATTCGTGACGAACACAAATCCGAACGTGCCTTGAACCTTCGACCGCGTCCGCAGTGGGGGACGATTCCCTGGGCGCCGACTCACTACGGTCGCTCCGTGCTCGGCCTTCCGCTCGAGGTCTGGCGGCCCAGCGGTGAGTGCCACTTGCTCATCCACGCCGGCATCCACGGTGAAGAACCCGAAACGACGTACGCGCTCTCGCGTGCGCTGCGTCAGCTGGCGGAGCCTCCGGAGCACTGCGCGGTCGTGCTGGCGGCTAATCCCGACGGCATCACCCGTGGAACGCGAGGGAACGCGCGAGGCGTGGACCTCAATCGCAATTTTCCCTCGAAGGACTGGCGGCCTGGCACGGTCACGCATCGATCGACGATCGAGGACAAAAGCGATGTCCTTCTCAGCACGGGCGAGGAGCCACTGTCGGAGCCCGAGACCCGGGCGTTGCTGGCGCTCATCCGCGACCTCGAGCCGAGGGCGGTAGTGGCGCTGCATGCGCCCCTGGAGTGCATCGACGACGCCAACGACAGCGCCCTCGGGCGACGGCTGGCGCAACGGACGGGCATGCCGCTCGTCAGGGATGTGGGATACCCGACGCCCGGTTCCTTCGGGTCGTGGGGATCCGACAATGGTGTGCCGGTCGTGACCTACGAATTTCCGCTTGCCGCAACCGAAGTGTTGATGCACGACCACGTACCCGTGCTTGTGGAGTTGCTCGTGAACCCCGACGTGTAGGACCCAGAACCCGGCTCCATCCCGCAGCAACCAGCTCCAGCACCCAGCACTAAGCACTCAGGTCCGTTACCGTGGTCCTTAATTACATCTGGGTTTCATTCTTCCTGGTGGCCCTCGTCGTGGGCCTGGCTCGCCTCATCTTCCTGGGCGACCAGATGGTCTTCACGAACATGGTCACCAGCACGTTCGACATGGCGAAGACAGGCTTCGAGATTTCGTTAGGCCTGACGGGCGTACTCACGCTCTGGCTCGGCCTGATGAAAGTCGGGGAGCAGGGCGGGGCGATCGGCATCCTGGCGAAGGCCGCGAAACCGTTCTTCAGCCGCCTGTTCCCGGAAGTGCCGCCGGATCACCCGGCGCACGGCTCCATCATCATGAACTTCGCCGCCAATATGCTGGGCCTCGACAACGCGGCCACGCCGCTCGGGCTCAAGGCGATGCAGGAGCTGCAGGACATCAATCCGGTGAAGGACACGGCGACGAACGCCCAGATCATGTTCCTGGTCCTGAACACGTCCGGGCTGACCGTCATTCCCATCAGCATCATGGTCTACCGCGCGCAGGCGGGTGCGGTGAATCCGTCGGATGTCTTCCTGCCCATCCTGCTCGCGACGTTCATCAACAGCCTCTTCGGCCTGATCATCGTGGCCCTGGTGCAGCGCATCAACCTGCTCGACCGCGTGGTGCTCGCGTACCTGCTCGGCCTGACCGCGCTGATTGCCGCCACGATCTGGTACTTCGTCGGGCTGCCGCAGGAACAGGTGCAGGCGATCTCGAACCTCGTCGCGAACCTGACTCTCTACGGCGTGATCGCCTCCTTCATCATCCTCGGTGTCGTCAGGCGCATCAACGTCTACGAAGTCTTCATCGAGGGCGCGAAGGAAGGATTCAACGTCGCCATCCGGATCATCCCGTACCTCATCGCCATTCTCGTCGCCATCGGCGTGCTCCGTGCCTCCGGCACCCTGGACTTTCTCGTCGCCGGACTCGGCAAGATGTTCGCGGCGTTAGGTATGGATACGCGCTTTGTCCCCGCGCTGCCCACGGCGCTCATGAAGCCGCTGAGCGGCAGCGGGGCGCGGGGCATGATGGTGGATGCCATGACCACGTATGGCGCGGATTCCTTTGTCGGCCGCCTGGCGAGCGTATTCCAGGGCACCAGCGACACCACCTTCTACATTCTCGCGCTCTATTTCGGTTCGGTCGGGATCAGGAAGACGCGCCATGCCGTGGCCTGCGGCCTGCTGGCCGACCTCTCGGGCATCATCGCGGGGATATTCATTGCCTACATCTTCTTCGGGTAGGCACACGCGGTCGCATGACGGTTGAAGAAAACGGCAACGTCCTGAACGACATCGTTCCCGGCTCGGTGCGCCGCATCCACCTCGTGGGCGTCGCGGGTACCGGCATGGGCGCATTTGCCGGCATGCTGAAAGCGGCGGGCTACGAGGTCACGGGCAGCGACGAAAATGTCTATCCGCCCATGAGCGACATGCTTGCGGCCTGGGAGATCGATGTCTTCACGCCGTACAGCGCGGAGAACATCGAGAAAGCGAAGCCCGACCTGGTGATCATCGGGAACGTGATCCGCCGAGTGAACCCGGAAGCCACCGCCGTGCGCGAGCGCGGGATCCCGCAGATGAGTTTTCCGGCGGCGTTTGGATCGCTGGTGGCGGCCGGCCGGCACAGCATCGTGGTTGCGGGAACGCATGGCAAAACCACGACGTCAGCGTTGATGGCGCATGTGCTGGCGAACGCGGGCCTCGACCCCACGTTCCTCGTGGGTGGCGTCACGCTCAACTACACTGGCAACTTCCGGTTAGGCAGTGGACCTCACGTCGTGGTCGAAGGCGACGAGTACGACACGGCCTACTTCGACAAGGGCCCGAAGTTCGTGCATTACCGGGCGCGCACCGCGTTGCTGACGAGCATCGAGTTCGACCATGCCGACATCTTCAGGGACATGCCGCATTACGAGTCGGCGTTCGAGCGATTCTGCCTGACGATACCTGCCAACGGCTGGCTGGGTGTGAGCGCGACGTACCCGCGCGCGGTCGAGATCGCGCAGACGTCGAGCAAGGGAATCGTCGCGACGTACAGCGCATCTGCGGACGCCGACTACGGCGCCCAGGATGTCACGTTCGCGGAGGATGGCGCCCGCTTCGTGATCACGGGTCCACGTGGGGAAGCCGCGCCCGTGCTCCTGCCGATGTCGGGAATGCATAACGTCGAAAACGCCGTCGGCGTCTGGGCCGCGGCGCGCTCCCTGGACCTGACGCCCGACGTGATCGCGGGCGGGTTTGCGAACTTCCTCGGTGTCAAGCGGCGACAGGAACCGCGCGGAT
>DATMBT010000633.1:0-4725 GCA_035559475.1 Gemmatimonadaceae bacterium | reverse complement strand
GCTCGGCTACTACGGCGTCGGCGGGTGTGGCGCGAACATCGAGTGGCACACCGAAGAAGACCTGATCCACATCGCCGATCGCGAGATCCTCATGAAGGACATGAAGATCTACCTCGCGGCCGCGATGGGCGCCGCGAACGCGACCGTCGCACCGTTCGACTTCGCTCGAACCCTGAAGGGCTTCGAGCAGGCCCTCGCGAAGTACCAGGAAGCCGCTGGCCATCACTTCGACTTTGGCGATGCGCGACTCGCCATCGATGAGTTGTCGTCGGCGCTGAGCGACTTCGATGAGTACACCGCCGGCCTCGCGACACGACCCGCGGGTGGCGTTGCCGTCAGGCGCGCGAACGCCGCCATCCGGCGGCTGGCGCGGCTCCTCGTGCCGGTGAACTTCACGCGCGGTCCGGCGTTCTTCCATGATCCCGCCGAGTCCATTCCCGCGCTTCCCGACCTGAGCGTCGCGCTTCAGGTGCCTGAGATGGACGCCAACAACATCGGCTTCGCGAAGACGCACCTCACCCGCGGACAGAACCGACTCGTGGCCGCGTTGCGCGACGCGCGTCGCACGGTCCAGGCGGCGATGGCGTGAGCGGGGCACAAATGGCGCGGGACCCAAACGGCGCAGGAGCCAAACGGCGCGAAATGCCAGAGAGCGCAAATGCCAGGGAGCGCAGGAGCCAAAGGGCGCGAACTGCCAAAGGGCGCGAAAGCCAAACGGCGCAAGGAGCGATAGAGCGGACGCCAGAGTCTCACGCCATCGCGCCGTCTGGGTCGTGCGCCGTTTGGCATCCGCGCCTTTTGGCTCCTGCGCTCTTTGGCATTTGCGCTCTCTGGCATTTCGCGCCGTTTGGGCCGTGCGCCGTTTGGCATTCGCGCCTTTTGGCCCCTGCGCTGTTTGGCATTAGCGCTCCTTGCCTGCACCGCCTGCACCAGTGGCAACGAAAACGGTCCCAACGCTCTCCGCATTCCGCTCATCAACGACCCGATCCTCAACCCCGTGCTTGCGCCGGACATCGGGTCGGTGCTGATCAACAAGGTCATCTTCTCGTCGCTCGTCAGGCCTGACGAGCAGTTGCGGCCCGTGCCCGACCTCGCGGCGTCGTGGACCACCTCCGACGACGGGCTCGAATACACGTTTGCGCTCAAGCCGGGAGTGAAGTGGCACGACGGCGAGCCATTCACCGCCGCCGACGTGAAGTTCACCTTCGACCAGATCGTCGACGTGAAGTCGGGGTCGCGCCTGCGATCCGACTTCGCCGCCATCGCGTCTATCGAGGTCCTGGACTCGCTCACGGTGCGTTTCCGGCTCAAGGCGCCGTTTGCGCCCTTCCTGGCGCTCCTTGGCTACAACGCCGGCATCCTGCCCGCGCACAAGTTCCGTGACCGCAAGCTCACCGATGCCACTGACTTCAATCGGTCCGCGCCCGTGGGCACGGGACCATTTCGCGTCATCCAGGCAGCGGCCGGCAGCGCCATCGTCCTGGAGAAGAATCCGCACTATCACGGCCAGGCTCCAGCGCTGGACCAGGTCATCTTCCGCATCGTGCCTGACGTGAACGCGCAGGTCGCCCAGTTGCTCGCGGGAGAACTCGACATCGTTCCAATCGAACCGGCCAATCTGCCGAGCGTGGAGCGCGCAAAAGGCGTCACCGTGGTGCGCAACCCGATCGTGCAGCACGTCTATGTTGGATTCAACCAGTCGCGCCCGTTCTTCAAGTCGCCACTCGTCAGGCAGGCGCTGGACCTTGCCGTCAACCGGAAGGCCATCGTGGATGGTGTGCTCAAGGGCGCTGCCGACCTCCCTCGCGGCACGATCCCGATGGTGCTTGCGGGATTCTTTGACGCCTCGCTCCCGGCGCCAGGGTTCCTGCCGGATTCCGCGCGTGCACTGCTCGCGAAGGCTGGCTGGCGCGCCGATGACCAGGGCGTGCTGCACGACGGCGCGGGCAAGCCGTTCGCATTCACGCTCCTCGTTGACAAGGGGAATCCCACGCGGGAACAAGCCGCGCTCGCGGTCCAGCAGGACCTTCGCCGGATCGGTATCGACGCGTCTATTGAGACGCTCGAATTCGCGACCCTCGTCCGCGATCGCGTGTTGCCGGCCGATTACGATGCGGTCCTCATCTGGTGGACAACTCCGCCCGACCCGGACCAGTATTCGTTCTACGCCACGGGACAGGACAACAACCACGTGCGGTACTCCAACGTGCACGCTGACTCCCTGCTCGCGGCCGGACGTGCCACGCTCGACACCACGCGGCGACGGGAGATCTACCAGCAGTTCCAGCGCCTGGAGCTTGAGGATCCGCCCGTCCTTGTGCTGTTCTATCCGCGCGAGTTGCTCGCGGTCAGCCGGCGGATTCACGGCCTGCCTGCACTCGGCCTTCGTGATGCATTGCGGCACGCCGAAATGATCTCGACGGTGCGTTAGGCTGTGACCGCCTTCCTGCTCCGCCGCGCGGTGCACGCGTTGACGGTGGTGTTCGTGGTGTGCACGGTGACCTTCATCCTGGTACACCTCGCGCCCGGCGGTCCGGCTGTCCTGGCGGACCCAAAGCTCTCGCAGGAAGAGCAGGCAGCCATCGAGGAACGACTCGGCCTCGACCAGCCTCTCACGACGCAATACGGGCTCTGGATGATGCGCGTCGCCCGCGGTGACCTCGGCAGGAGTTTTCTGTACGAGGTCCCGAACCGGCGCGCCATCACGGAACGCCTGCCTAACACCGTCCTCCTCGCCGGCACCGCGCTGCTGCTCAGCGTCCTGCTGGCCGTTCCGCTCGGCCTCTGGTCGGCCATGCGACGCGGCGGGTTGGTCGATCGCGTCGTCGGTGGGCTCGCGTTCGTCGCCATGGCCGTGCCGACCTTCTGGATGGCCATCGGCGCAATCTTCACGTTCGCCATTGCCTTCCCGCTGTTCCCCGCCGGCGGCGCCACGACCGCCGGCGAAGCCGGCGGATGGATCGACCGGCTGCGCCATCTCGTCATGCCCGCCGCAGTCCTGGCGGCCGTTACGACTGCCGAGCTCCTTCGATACATGCGCTCCTCAGCGCAGACCGCACTGCAGCAGCCGTTCGTGCGTGTCGCACGGGGCAAGGGACTTCGTGAAAGGACGGTCGCCTGGCGCCACGTCCTCCGTACCGCCCTCATCCCCGTCGTCACCGCGCTCGGCATCCAGCTCCCCCGGCTGATCGGCGGGGCGGCGATCACCGAAACCGTATTCGCATGGCCGGGACTTGGGCGGCTCGGCGTACAGGCCGCGCTGGGCCGGGACTATCCACTCGTTATGGCCATCACCCTCTTCGTGTCGGCCGCGGTCGTGGTGGTGAACCTGTTGATGGACGTGGTTTACCTCTGGATCGATCCGCGCATCCGCCTTGAAGCATGATCTCGCGCGCGCCTGACAGTCGGTCGGTGCGGAAGCGCGCCCTGCTCGCGGCCAGCGTGGTCGCCCTGCTCGCGTTGGCCGCAATCGTCGGGCCGCTCATGTATGACACGGACCCCAATGTGCTCGACCTGGCCCGGGCAGCGGCTCCCCCGGGTGAAGGCCACCCGCTGGGCACCGATGAGTCGGGGCGCGACGTCCTGGGACGGTTGCTGGCTGGCGGCCGTGTGTCGCTCGCGGTCGGCTTTGCCGCGGTCGCCTGCTCCGGCCTGCTCGGATTGTCGTTAGGCGCGCTGGCGGGACTCGGCGGCCGCCGGATCGACGCCTTCGTGATGCGGCTGACCGACGCCATGATGTCGATCCCGGCGATGTTCCTCATCATCACCACGCTCGCGCTGTTCGGCACCAGTGTCACCGGCCTCGTTATCGCCATCGGCGCGACGTCGTGGATGGGACTCGCCCGTCTGGTTCGCGCGGAGCTGTTTTCCATCAGGGAGCAGGCCTACGTCGAGGCCGCACGCGCCCTGGGGGCGCGTCCGCTGCGCCTCCTCGCCCGGCACGCCTTGCCGCACCTCTTGCCGAGCGTGCTGGTGAACCTGACGTTTGGCGTCGGCACCGCGATCCTGATGGAATCGGCGTTGTCGTTCATCGGGCTCGGTATCCAGCCGCCATCGGCAAGCTGGGGCAACATGCTCACCAACGCACAGAGTTACCTCTACGCCTCACCGTGGCTCGCGGTGTACCCAGGCATTCTCATCCTCATTACGGTGGTGGCAGTGAATGTTCTCGGTGATGCCCTTCGCGACGCGACAGAGCCATCGGGATTGTGAGGCTGAAAAAGACAGACCAACATCAAAACCATGAACTCGCGAATCACGCGAGTTAAACAATCCTCGTTCATCTCTCTCCCTTCCGTTTCGATGCTAAAACGCGTTCTCCTTGCGCTAGCGATCGTACCTCAGGCCGCCTCCGCTCAACGCTTTCGCGCAGAGGAAGCGACGATCTCGGAGATCCACGCCGCGATGGCGAGTGGCCGGCTCACGTGCCGCGAACTGGTCAGCCAGTACCTCGCGCGCATAGCGGCGTACGACAAGACCGGACCAGCGATCAACGCGATCGTTGTCGTGAACCCGAAAGCGCTCGACGTCGCCGATTCGCTGGATCGTCGTTTCCGCACGTCAGGTCGGGTGGGATCGCTGCACTGCATCCCGATCATCGTGAAGGACAACATGCAGACCACGGACCTGCCAACGACCGCGGGTTCGCTTGCCTTCGCCGGTTGGCTGCCGAAGAAGGATGCCTTCCAGGTACGGCGCATTCGTGAGGCCGGCGCGATTGTCATC
>DATMBT010000632.1:0-4057 GCA_035559475.1 Gemmatimonadaceae bacterium | reverse complement strand
GTCCGCGCTGGCCGACCATTCGGTCATCGACCGCGTCTGGCTGCTGAGTTGTTGGAACTCCTCCCAGGACCAGCGGTCGGAGATACTCAGCCAGGTCTCTGCCTGGGGAATAGAGGTGGGACTCATCGCGCGCTTCATGATCGCGAAGAACGCACCATTCACGCCGAAGCCCAGGGCAAGCGTCACGATGACCACGGCCGTAAATCCCGGCGTCCGCGCCAACGCCCGCGTGGCATGCAGCACATCGCGCCGGAGGTCGTCGAAAAACCGGCCCCGCGTCACTCGCGCATCCTCGGCGATAACGGTCGCGTTGCCCATCGCCTGGCGTGCGGCCAGGCGCGCCTCGTCAGGCGTCATGCCCCGGCGCACCAGCAGCTCGGTGGACTGCTCGAGGTGCTGGCGAAGCTCCTCTTCCATTTCCTGCGTCACAGCTTCCCGGCGGAGCACGTTCCGTACCCGGGTGAGCAGCGCGTCTAACATCAGCTGTTCCCGCCGGCGTTGAGGATGGCACCTAACGCGCCGGCGAACCGCTCCCACGTCGATCGTTCGGCGACGAGTTGCCGCCGGCCGGCCGGCGTCAGCGCGTAGAACTTTGCCCGGCGATTCTTCGAGGTCGTTTTCCAGGTCGCCTTGATCAACCCCCTGGCCTCGAGCCGATAAAGCGCCGGGTACAACGAGCCCGCATTCACGGACAACACATCCTTCGAGGTGGCCTGGATCCGGAGCGTCAGGTCCCAGCCGTTGGTCGCTCCGCCGTCCAGCAGCTGCAGGATGATGAGGTCCAGGGTGCCCTGCAGCAGGTCGGTCCGTGTGGCGCGCATCGTGCTTCCCTTCCCTTGAGCGTCTAGAGGAACGACGGCAATCTGTCATCGTTCCTCTAGGCAATCAAGGGGAAGGGTCGCTTCGCCGGCGGGAGCCGGACCCGGTGATCCTCGTTAGGACCGGCAGCGGTGCGGACTGAGGCAGCGTCCCGCCCGCCACATCCTGGTGAATCCGGTATGCTGCTGCGGCGCAAGGATTTGACGCAATTTGGCCGACGGACTAAGTTGCCGGGCCAGTCTCGACTGCCTGAGACCCGGTTCTGGGAGAACCGCCGGCGATAACCGGTCTGCAGTTGTCCGACTTCCGCCATCCCCCATCCGCCATCCTGTGGAACTACGAGAGTTCTTCAACGAAGACGCCATCCAACTGGACCTGAAGGGTGAGTCGAAAGACGACATCCTGAAGGAGCTCATCGGGCTGCTCCGGCTCGACGACAAGAACCAGGCGACGCTCTTCAAGATGCTGAAACGGCGTGAAAACCTGGGCTCCACCGGCATTGGCCGGCAGATCGCCATCCCCCATTGCCGCTCGCTCGTGGTGAACAAGCTTCGCGTCGCCTTCGGCCGGAAGCGCAGCGGCGTGGACTTCAGGGCGATCGACGAAAAACCAGTGAAGTTCTTCTTCCTGATCGTGGCGCCACCGCTCGAGGTCTCCAACCAGTACCTGCCGGTGTTAGGCAAGATCGCCCAGTTCAGCAAGGAGACGGACATCCCGGACCGGCTGCTCGAGATCAACGAGCCAGCGCAGTTCCTGGCGCTGTTGCAGGAGAAGGGCGTTTAGGCGTAACGGAAAGCCCGGAGTGTCCCGGAAGTGCCTGCCAGTACGGAAGCGGGCGCGGACTTTCTCGGCGAGTCCCCCTGATCAGGTTCTGTCGAAAGTCCCGTAAAAGATTGAACCACAGGGGACACAGGGGTCACAGGGGACTGCATCACCGCCGCTGGGCGTGAAAGAGCGACCCCCCGTGACCCCCGTGTTAAAGTGTTTTGCGGGATCCGATCGCCGAACAGGAGCCGAGTCGAAAGCGCCCCGGGTTACGGACTGAGAACGAAGGGTCGTGCGGCGCTCAACGCGGGACCGAAACCACCCTTCACCTCATACGTGCCGACTGGAAGCCCGCGGACACCGTCAAAGGTGTCTCTCACCCTGAAGTCAAAAACCCATCGCCTCCTCCCACCCGGGGCGAAGAGCGTAACGCCAGGATCCCATGCGAATTCGGTGAACCACAGCCCGAACTTCGCGCCCTGCACCTTGAAGCTGAACGAGTATGGCGGCGTATCTCCGCTCGACGGCAATTGCACGACCACCGAATCGGCGCTCGGGTTGGTGGCGGTGACGATCAGCCTGAAATGCCCCTCGTCCACCGACTGACTGGGTTGCACGGGATCGACTTCCACATCCACAAGCATCGCGCTCGGCAGGACACGGGCTACAGCCGCCCCATGGCCAGGTGGCGGGCCACCATCCCGAATGCATCTCGTCAGGCACACGACCAACCCGCCACACCGTTCGAGGAACATCTCGCGCGAGTGATCAAGTTGGCTTCGCAGGGCGTGCAGCATCTCGTGGCGAACGAGCCCGCCGTCCATGCTGGCGCGTTCCGCAAGGACAATCCGCCGGTGCGTGCCCGACCAGTAGCCGCTTGCGGGCGCACCGTCATGGTCGAACTCGGCCACATCCGGGACTACGGCCCATTCGATCGACGACATGTTGCCCGTCAGGCCCGAACATGCTTCGACCAAATGCCACCAGACCTGGTAGACCGGTGGCGGTGAAAACGAGCGCGTGCCCTCAGGCAGTGGATCAAGCCAGGAGCGACAGGCGAAAACGCCGACGAGCAGCGACTGCAGCAAAAGCCGCGAGACCGCGCGTAATGATCCTGGAACCACCGACGGCCTGTGCGTCAAACGAACTCTGCGCTTTTTCGACAGGCGCTACGGTACGAGCAAACAGCCTCGAGCGAAAGAGTGGGTGAGTCCGGTGATTCAGGCGCTACCTCAGCGTTAGGACCAGTCGATGGCGCGCGAGGTACGAGGTTCCATTGCCCGCGGCGGTTTGCGCAGGCAACGGGATGAACCTGATGTCGTTGTCGCAGCGCCGCCGCGCCGAGTTTGACTGCTCACGCGGAGGAAACAATGAAAGCACGACTCGCTCTCGCGGCGCTTGCCGCCGGCTTGACGGTGTTCGCCTGCGACGACGAAGAGGCGACGGCGCCCGCCAATACTGCCCTGGTTTTCACCGCAGACCTGAGCGGAGATTCGGTGGTACCACCCGTGGATGTCGAAGCGGCCGGCACCGGGAGTTTCACCATGACAACAGGGACTTCCACCGTCTTCGACCCAAACTCCACTGAGCGGAAGATCGTGACCTACTCCATAAGCGTAGGAGATTTGAGCGGCAGAGCCACCAGTGCTGCCATCCGCGGGCCGGCCGACGTGAACACAACGGCCGCCATATTGGTCCCTCTTACCGTGTCGAGCACGGACACGACGGGACTGATTGTGAACGGCACGTTCACGGCCACCTCCGATCCAACGGTCTCCATGGACTCGCTGCTTACCCTGCTTCGCGCGGGAGACGTTTACGTCAGTATTCAAACCGCGGCAAATCCCCTCGGCGAAATCCGCGGGCAGATCAGGCCGCGGTAAACACGACGTGCCGGGCCGGCGACGTGAGCACTCGCGTCGCCGACCCGATAATCGAGAGTAAGCCAAGGTCCGGCTGGACCCTCGGGTAGCGATGACGCCATCTGTCCCTGCGTGGCATCGTCCTGCGCCCATCGAAGTCCCCCAGTGCCGGAGGCATTCATGAGGTCCCTTCTCGCTTTCGCTGCTCTCGTCGTGTGCGTCACCGTGGTCGCGTGTGATGACGATGAACCCACCGGTGTCACGCTGGCGCCGCTCGACTTCACGGCATCGCTCAGTGGTGAAGCGGTACGCCCGATTTCCGTGACGACTTCAGCGACCGGAACTGCGAGTCTGACCGCAACGACGGGCACGTCGGACATCTATGACCCCGGCTCGAACAACTTCACGACCATCACGTACTCCGTCTCGGTCAGTGGGCTTTCGGGACCGGCGCAGACGGTCGAGCTACGCGGACCCGCGGACACAGGGAGTGTGGGCGAACTCATTCTCGCCCTGACCATCACCAGCGCAGGTACCAGCGGGGCCATCGCGAGCGGCTCGTTCACGTCCACTTCGAATCCACAGGTCTCCGGGGACTCGCTGGTGACACT
>DATMBT010000631.1:0-3434 GCA_035559475.1 Gemmatimonadaceae bacterium | reverse complement strand
CGGCGTACCGCGCCGCATCGTCTCGTTCGTTCTGCCAACCGGCTACTCGTTCAATCTCGACGGCAGCACGCTGTACCTGGCCATGGCGTCCGTGTTCGCGGCGCAGGCGTCCGGAATCGACATGCCGCTCTCGCAGCAACTCGTCATGATGCTGATGCTGATGCTGACGAGCAAAGGCGTGGCGGCTGTTCCTCGCGCCTCACTGGTAATCCTGGCCGGCGCTATCGCCACGTTCGGACTGCGCCTGGAGGCCGTCGCCATCATCCTCGGTGTGGACGCGATCATGGACATGGCCCGCACGTCAGTGAATCTCGTTGGGAACTGCCTGGCTTCGGCGGCGATGGCACGGTGGGAAGGGGAGCTGCAGGACGCACCGAAGGAACTCGAAGCAGCGCGCGTGGCGTAGCGCGAACGAGACCCGACACCCGCCTCGCGCTGTGAAAAAGGGGAGCGAAGCTCTCCAGCTCCAGGTGAGCTGGGGAGATCGCGAGATCAGTTACGCGCTGTTTCGCGAACCGCGCCGCGACCTCACGATCACGATCTATCCCGATCGGCGAGTCGTCGTGCGCGCGCCGGTCACACGGCCGCTCGAGTCAGTCTTCGAGTACATCGATGGGAAGCGACCGTGGATTGCGCGGAAGCTGGGTGAGTTCGAGAAGCTCCCAGCTCCTCCGCGATTCGAGTCTGGTGAAAGCCACCTGTACCTTGGCCACCAGTATCCGCTTCAGGTCGAGCGCACCGGTCGTGGCGTTGCCCTGGAAAGCAATTGTTTGCTGGTTCGCGTTCGACCCGCAGCAGGGAGCAGGGCAGTGCGTCTCGCCTTGCGGAGATGGTATGCGGACCGCGCCGCGATCGTTTTCCCCGATCGCATCGACCAGGTGCGCAGGGAAATACCGTTGGTTGCGAGCCTGGATCACCAGCTTCGGATCCGGCTCATGACAAGGCGGTGGGGAAGCTGCACCTCACGCCGGGTCGTGACCCTCAATCCGCTGCTGGTCCAGGCGCCGCTGTCGTGCGTCGATTACGTCATCGTGCACGAACTCGTTCACCTGCTCGAACTTTCGCACAGCGCGCGTTTCTACCGTCTCATGGACCAGGCGATGCCCGATTGGCGCGAGCGCAGGGAACAACTGACCCGATTACCGATCCGGCCGATCTAGGCCGTCGTTATCGATTTGCAATTTGCAATCTGCAATCTGCAATTCGTTAGGTCCTGACGCCCGCCTCACGCATCGCGAACTTCGCGGCCCCGCGTTCAGGCACCACCCGTTCGGTGAGAAGTGACGCACCAGGCGCGATCGACTTGAAACGCTGTTCGAGCCGGCGCCGCAGCAGCGATTTCGGGGCGATCAGTCCACCATGCATCGCAAGGCGGAACGCGGCGCGTTCGTCGCTGAACAACTTGCGCGCCAGCGTACGGACATGAAGCGCCAGCTCCTCCACCGCGAGGGTCACCAGCGAGTTCGCGCGAAGGTCTCCTGTCGCCGCGACCTCGAGGACGACCGGGGCCAGTTTCGCGAGGTCGGCGGGTGTCGCCGTCGCCGCCCAGGGAATGAGCCGCTCGAGTGAGTCGAGTGAAAGCGCGGCACAAATGGCGTCGCCCAGAGAAGTTTCCGGTTCGCGGCCATCCGCTCCTGCGGCAGCGATGCCCAGCGCACGCCGGCCGATCCACGCGCCGCTGCCCTCATCGCCGATCACCGGTCCCCACCCACCGCAACGCGCCATCACGCCGGTCGGCCCTTTTCCGTACGCGATGGACCCGGTGCCGGCGGTGATCAGGATTCCCGGACCTGCACCGAATGCATCTTCGAGCGCGATCTCGGCGTCCGTCAGGACGATGATTGACCCGGCGATGCGGTCAGTCTCCAGCGCGGACTGCAGCGTGTCGCGCTCTTCGTCGCGCCCGGCGCCGGCGACGCCAACGCAGAGCGCGCGCAACGGACGGCCCTCGAGGTTTTCGCACGCGCGCTGCACTGCGTCGCGAATGACGGCTGCCGACCGAGAGGATTCGCCCGGCCTGATCGCACTGCCCGGGCCTTCGGCCGTCGCCACCTCCGCACCGTGCTCGTCGGTGATAAGCACGCGGGTGCTGGATCCACCACCGTCAACGCCGGCGAAAAGACCGTTCATTTGATCAGGTTGATACGAGGACGTGGAACGAGAAGCGACGAGGTGATGCCGACGATCATCGTAATAGAAGTGCCGATCAGAACGTACCACGGCCAGGCGATCCGGGCGAAGGGACCCAGTGTTTCCGCCATGCCGGGGATCCAGGTACTGATGTTCCGGGCAAACACCACAAATGCCATCACGGTCAGCCCCACGCAGAGACCGATGATCGCGTCTCGCTGCCTCGCGCGGGGCCAGAAGTTGCCAAGGAAAAATACGCCGAGCAGTCCACCGTAGGTGAAGCTGGCGATGCCCAGCGCGACGACAACGACCGGCACCCCTTGCCCCTCGGGGAATAGCAGGGCGCCGGCAGTGAGGACGACTCCCCAGAACATCGCGAAGCGTTTTCCGGCGCGGAACGTGGCTGGATCTTCCGCCGACCGACCGGTGAGCGGCATGTAGATGTCGTGCGTGCTGGCCGCAGCGAGCGAATTGATTGCGCCTGAGTGCGTACTCATCGTGGCGGCGATGATCGCGGCGAGAAGCAGTCCAACCAGTCCGGAAGGCATCTGCTCCACGATGAACTTCGGGAAGATGGCGTCGGTGGTTGGGAAGGACTGTCCGCCAAAATGTGCCCAGAGGCCGATGCCGACGAACAGGAACAACGCCATCTGGCCGAACACGACGATCCCGCTGCCAATGATCGCGCGTTGTGCTTCTCGCAGGTTCCGCGAGGACAGGAGGCGCTGCACGATGAGTTGATCCGCACCGTGTGAGGCCATCGAAAGGAATCCACCGCCGATCAGGCCTGCCCACACCGTATGCGGCTTGCTGACGTCGAAGGAAAAGTCGAGTGACGTGAGCTTGCCGGCCGCACCGGCCTGCGACAGGATTTCGCTCCATCCGCCTGGAACGACGTTGCCAAGGACAACGATCGCCGAGAATCCACCGAGGAGATACACCGACGCCTGGACGATTTCGGTCCAGACGACCGCGCGCATGCCGCCGCGATACGTGTAGATGATCGTGAGGACGCCCAGCACCAGGATTGCCAGCGGCATCGCCCACTCGCGCGGGACGCGATCGCCGAGAATCAATGAGACCGGAATCGCTGTGGCGAACACGCGGACGGCGTCGGCCATGCCGCGCGTGATCATGAAGACGATCGATGTCAATCGCCGCGTGGCGAGACCGAAGCGTTTTTCCAGCAGCGTATACGCGGTGACGATCTCGCCCTGGTAATATCGCGGCAGCAGGAGAAACGCGACGCCGATGCGCCCGAGGATGTAGCCCGCGACCACCTGGAGGAATCCGAGGTTGCCGGT
>DATMBT010000630.1:0-6574 GCA_035559475.1 Gemmatimonadaceae bacterium | reverse complement strand
CGATCTTCGTCCGGCTGCCGACTTCGCGCGCCGCGGCGCGGATCTCGACGATGCCCTGTTGCATCTCCGGGACCTCGAGCCGGAACAGCGCCTGCACAAAGCCCGGATCGCCCCGGCTCAGGATCAACCGCGGTCCCTTTGGCGTTTCCTCGACGCGCTTCAGCACCGCCCGAATCGGGTCGCCCTGGTGGAAATGCTCACGATGATTCTGTTCGCGATACGGAATGATCGCCTCCGCCTCGCGGAACTTGTTCAGCATAACGACCAGCTTGCCGCGCTCGATCTGCTGCACCTCACCCGACAGCAACTCGCCGACGCGATTGGTGAACTCGTCACGGATCTTGCTGCGCTCGCCCTCGCGGACGCGCTGGATGATGCGCTGCTTGGCCGCCTGCACCGCGCTGCGCCCGAACTCCGCGAAGTCGACCGGGATTTCCATGACGTCGCCGGGCTGGAACTCCGGGTCCTCGAACCGAGCCTCCTCGACGGAGATCTCGCGACCCGAGTCCGTGACTTCCTCGACGACCGTCTTCAGGAGGACGATGTTGATCTTGCCGTTTCGCTCATCGATCTCGACCTCAGCCTGGACCGTAGGGCCGTGCTTTTTCGCCAGGGCAGCATGAATGCCGTCCTGGAGCAACCCATGCAGTTCGGTACGATCGATCTGCTTGGAATTGGTCAGTTCGCGAATCGCGCTCAGTATTTCAGCCGATCCAATCATTTCTTCCCCTCATGCCCTTGCCACCGGAAGACCAGCCGCGCCTCACGGACTTCCGACAGGGGAACACGATGTTCGGTGCCACGTGCCTCACGCATCACCGCCACCGCTTCGCCTGACGAGTCGTCCACTCCCACGATTTCTACTTCCATTCGTCCGCCGAGCGACGGCGCGAGCACCTTTGCCGTTTTCCCAGCGAAACGCCGCCAGTCACTGGCGTTCCGCAGCGGGCGCTCCACACCCGGCGATGACACCTCCAACACGTAATTCTCGCCGACCAATCCTGAGGCATCGAGCCGTGGCTCGAGCGCCCGGGAGACGTGCGCACATTCATCAATCGTGATCCGGACTCCGTCGAGGCGATCGATTCGGACATCCAGAAGCGGACGCCGTGCCGTACCACCTTGCCGGAGCTCAACCAGATCAAAACCGAGCCCTTCAACCTCAGTTCTTACAAAGACTTCCAGCGCCTCGTTCATGTTGAGTCGAGGGACGCCCCAAGAACAAAAAAATGTGGGGACCTTCCCCACATTCAAGCACAACCCGGAGTTCTCCAGCGGACTGGCAATCTACGAACCGACTTCCTTAGAGGGAAGGGTCACGACAGAAACCAGAAGCCGGACGCTGGCTGCCGGAGAACGGACCAGGTCTCAAGTCCAAGTCAGCGTTTCTTCGTCGGTGCTCTACTCCCTTCCCTGAACTACGAGCACGCCGAGTTGCCTCCCTTCATCGCCGGCGCGGTGAGAAAAGAATCGCTCGTTATGACAACGTGTGCACCGCTCGCTGATGGTCACGGTCGCGCCCGCCTGACGAGCGTGTGACGCAATAACGCCGCGAAGGTCAAGCGGCGTGGGTCGATCGACGCGGTCCCCGGTAACGGCCAGGTAAACCTCGGGACCCACCTCATAACATTTCCCGCAGATCGCAGGACCCAGGTGCACCTGCGTCTGCTTCACGTCGAATCCGGCATCGGTAATTTCGACCAGCGCCCTGCGGACGATTCCCGCGGCGGTGCCTTTCCAGCCGCTGTGGAGCACCGCCCCGATCCCTCCCGGGTGGGCGAGGAAGATGGGAACGCAGTCCGCCAGCGTGACGGCCATTCCCGTTCCCGCGGCGGTGGTCATGTGGCCATCGGCGCCAGTGGTGTCGCGCAGCCAGCCGGACCACGAATCGACGTGGTGGAGGATGCGATCCCCATGGACCTGCAACGACGTCGCGAGGCGGTGTGCGCGAGGCGCGAGGCCATCGAGCAGCGCCATCCACCGCCCGAAGACGTCCGCCGCCGGTTCCCGCGACGCCAGGTTGTAGCTCCCCGCCTGACGAGTAGTGGTGAACGCGGTGAAGCCCAGCTCTGTGAACTCTGGAACTGGCTCGTGTGGTGGAAGGATCATCGGGGGGCCGAGGGTGCAAAAAGGGTGCAAAGGGTGCAAAGGGTGCAAAGGGTGCGTGGCCATAGCCTCACCCTGCGCACCCTGCGCACCCTACGCACCCTATTCCACCACCCTCGTGATCTTCGCGCCTAACGCGTTCAACCGCTGGTCGATCCGCTCGTAGCCCCGTTCGATCTGCCGCGCGTTGTGGATGGTGCTCTCTCCATCGGCGCACAGCGCCGCGAGCAGCATTGCCATGCCGGCGCGGATGTCCGGTGACTCCACCCGCGCCCCGCGCAGGGCGGACGGGCCCGACACGAGGGCGCGGTGCGGGTCACACAGGACGATGCGGGCGCCCATCGCAATCAGCTTGTCGACAAAAAACATGCGCGACTCGAACATCTTTTCGTGCATGAGGATCAAGCCGCGGCACTGGGTGGCCGTGACGATGGCGATGGACATCAGGTCGGCGGGGAACGCCGGCCATGGCTGGTCCTCCAGCTTCGGCACGTGCCCACCAAGGTCGGAGCGGATTTCGCGAGGCTGCTCCGCGGGGATCACCAGGTCGTCGCCCTCGACATCGCACTCGATGCCGAGGCGCTCGAAGCCCATGCGGATGGATCGCAGGTGCTGCACCCCGGCCCGCGTCACGCGCAACTCCGAGCCCGTGACGGCCGCCAGGCCGATGAACGACCCCACCTCGATGTGATCCGGGCCGATGCGATGCCGGGCGGAGCCTAACGACTTGCCACCGTGCACGGTGATGGTGTTCGTCCCGATGCCCTCGATCGAGGCACCCATCGCCACGAGGAACTGGGCGAGGTCCTGCACGTGGGGCTCGCTCGCCGCGTTGCGCAGGATGGTCGTGCCTTCGGCGGCCACCGCCGCCATCAGCGCGTTTTCAGTGCCCGTGACCGAAGGCTCATCGAGGAAGACGTCGGCCCCCTTCAGGCGAGTGGCGCGGAACTCGTACCGATCGGTCAGGGAGTACTCGGCGCCGAGCTGCTCGAACGCGAGGAAGTGGGTGTCCACGCGCCGCCGGCCGATGACGTCGCCACCCGGCGGCGGCAGGATGACCTGTCCGCAGCGCGCGAGCATGGGACCCGCGAGCAGAATCGAGGCGCGGATCTTGGCGCAAAGGACAGGATCGAGTTCGCCGGCGCGGAGCTCTTTCGCTTCTATCTCGAGGGTGTTGTTTCCAGTCCAGGTCGCCGATGCCCCCGCCGTGCGCACGAGCTCGACGAGGGTCTCGGTATCAAGAATTCGTGGAACGTTCTCGAGCGTGACGCGGTCCTGAGTGAGCAGGGCCGCCGCGATAATAGGTAGGGCAGCATTCTTGTTCCCCGCGGGTTCAATCGAACCCGACAGCGAACGTCCGCCCTCGACCACGTACTTTATGGATGACATTTGCAGGGATTGCAGGCGCGCTAAGTATGGGCTCGCGAGGAGCGTATCTTCAAGTCATCGCTTGACTTCGCTTTTCTCTGCGGGTTACGATGCGTCCCCGACACCCAATCGCCGGGAAGTTTCGTTGGGGTGTCTCGATTCTGCCGCCCGCTGGGTAATACGTGACGAGGAGTTGATGCAATCACGCCGACGCCGGGAGCTCACATGAGCATTGCTTGGTCGCTCGGGATTTCACTGATGTTCCAGGATCAGGGAATTCGCGACACGGTGGTCATGATCCCGGCGGTCGCGGAGCGAAGCGCGATGGAGGCACTGGCCAGTGTTGGCCAATTTGCGGTCTCTGTCGTGGTGCTGATTCTCCTGGCGGCGCTGGTGTATGTGTTGCTCGCGATGCGCAAGTCGGTGCAGGAACTGACGAAACTCCTGCATTCCTCCTACGGCGACCTTTCCGCCGCTGCGCATTCCGTTCGCAACGTGGCGGAGGACGTGCGTGGGATCACACAGTCGGTGAAGACGGACGTGGGCGCCGTGAGCGACACGATCCGTTACGTGAACCACGGTTTCCGTCGCGTCGTCAGGCGCACGGAATCACGGTTACAGCGACTGGATGCCCTGGTGGGAGTGGCGCAGGAAGAGGCGGAAGATTTCGTGCTGTCGTCCGCCTCGGCATTGCGCGGCGTAAAGCTCGGCGCGGCGGCGCTGAAGCGATCATTCCTTTACACACGGCGCCGTGGCATCAAGCGCCGGAAGCACCGCCCGGTGCGCGAAGAAGATGGGCGACCAGAACGCGCTGGTGAGGGGCCACGAATCAGAAAGAGGGTGGTCGAACCGACGTGAGTCGGTCGCTGCCGAGGGTCATGACGCCGCTATCGGCGATCGCCGTTGCCCTCGTCGCGATCGCCCTCTTCCCGACCGATGCGCTCGCATGGACTCCAGGCACGCACGTGTACCTTGGGGATGCGGTGCTGCGCTCGCTGGCCATGCTCCCCGAAAACATCGCGGGCCTGCTGGGCGCGTTTCCGTATGATTTCCTGTACGGATCCATTGCCGCCGACACGAGCATCGCGAAGAAATACGCCGCCGCGGGACGACACTCACACTCCTGGACCGTTGGATTCGATATCCTGGATCGCGCGCGAGATGACGCGTTGCGGGCATTTTCGTACGGATACCTCGCGCACCTCGCCGCCGATGTCGTGGCGCATAACGCGTTCGTGCCGTACCAGCTGGCCATCACATCGAGCACGACCGGTTTCGGGCACAGCTACTGGGAGATGCGGTTCGAGACGCATCTCGGGGATTGGGCGCCTCGACGCGCGCGCGAGCTGATACTGCTGGACCACAGTCGCAGCGACGGCCACCTCGATCGTATCCTGAGTCCCACGATCTTCAGCACGCCGACCAATCGCCGGATCTTTCGCGGTATGGTGGTTGCGGCGGACATGGAATCATGGCAACGCGTCTTCCAGTTGATGCTCGTGCGAAGCCGGTGGGACATCGCTGACAACCTGGTCGGCAGCCACCTGACGATGGCGTTCGATTACGTCATGGACCTGCTGATCCGCCTCGACTCGTCCGGACCGATGGCATTCGACCCATCAGGACAGGACCGGCTTCGCATGGCAAAGCGGATCCGTCGAGCAGCGTTGAGAAGCGGCGGCGAGGACGCGGTCACCGAACAGGCCCAGCGTCATTTTGTCCTCCCCCCGGCCTCCGAGCCGTTGTCCCTCAAGCTCGAGCGGCCGCTCTTCACCCCACTGTCGGACCAGAACCCGGCCGCCTGACGGCCGTCATCGGGGTCGGCAGGATTGATCCCGTCCAACATTCGGGCAACCTCTGGCGTACGGTCGTTCATGAATTATTCATTGTCCGACCCGCAACCGCCGAGAGCGCATCCATCATGAGACTGAGACCGTCCATCGTTTCTCCACTGTTCGTGGGAGTCCTGCTCACCCTCTCCGCGACGAGCGCCTCCGCGCAAACCGCGCAAGCCGCGCAAGTGGACACGACGCCGGAACTGCGGCGAATCACTATTACCGCGACCCGCACCCCGATCAGCCTTCTCCGCGTTCCGCTCGCGGTCAGCGTGATTGGACGGAATTCGCTGGCGCTGTCACGCGGGTACGGTTTCGACGACGCACTGAACCTGGTGCCGGGCGTATTCGCACAGTCCCGTTCCGGGAACCAGGATGCGCGCATCACCATTCGCGGCTTCGGTGCGCGCGGCGCAGGAGATCGCTCCAATGCCGGCACGTCGCGCGGGATTCGCGTCCTCATTGACGGCTTCCCGGAAACTGAGCCGGATGGCCGGACGGCGTTCGATGGCATCGATCTCGCGAATTCGGAACGCATCGACGTCGTGCGTTCCAATGCGTCGTCGACGTGGGGGAACGCGGCAGGCGGCGTCCTGAATATCTCGACGATGCCGGAAATGCAGCAGTCGACGCTGAGCGTGCAGCAAATGGCTGGCTCCTTCGGGTTGCTGCGCAGCAATCTTCGCAGTGGCGTGAAGGTCGGCGAAGGCGAGGTCTACGCCGCGCTGGCCAACTCCTCGTACGATGGATGGCGCGCGGGTTCCTCGAGTCGGCGCAACGTGCTGAACGTCGGAGGGAGGTCCCAGCTTGGTGAAGCGACGACACTCAGTGCGTACGTCATCGGATCGAACAACCTCTTCCACATTCCGGGACCGCTGACGCAAGCCGAGGTTGATGCCGATCCGTCCCAGGCCAACGCGACATACCTCTCACGGCGCGAACGTCGCTACAACCGCACCGCACGGTTTGGCGTTTCCGTGGACCACAAGCCTGAAGACGGCGCGCAGTTCAGCGCCATGCTGTTCGCGAACCCGAAGTTCCTGCAGCGCTCGGAGCGCGGCACGTTCCGCGACTTCACCCGTTACCACATCGGCGGAAACGTCTCGGCTGGCCTCCGCGGCCGCCTGTCGGAGGACATCACGAGTCACTTGGTCATTGGTGCCGACGAAGCGTACCAGGACGGCGCGATCCTCTTCTACGGATTAGCCAACGGCGAACGCGCCACGGACCTGCGCGACAACAAGCGGGAAGGCGCCAACAACATC
>DATMBT010000629.1:0-7201 GCA_035559475.1 Gemmatimonadaceae bacterium | reverse complement strand
TCCACTCGTCGATGACGACGCCGCTCAACCCGGTGAGGCTCAATCCATCATCGCTGGCTTGAACGCGCAGGCCATTGCCGACAATCGAACGGCCCTCGGCCGACACCAGCACTTGAGGCCCCGACGCCTTCCGACGCTTCTCCTCGACAGGCAACGTGGAGATACCAAGCGGAGGAACATCAGGAACCCACCCGAGCACGCGACGCCGCTCAACGAGGCGATTCCACGGGTAGTGCCGCGAAGCCTCTTCACGGACGAAGGTGCGTTCACTCGCGAGTTCCTGCAGGGCGACCGGTGGACGCCCGAGTGCAATCGAAGCCGTACGCCGAGTGCGCGGCTCGATCCCAGCCGATGCTGGTCCCACCGGTGCATCATCCAGCACGAGGTCGACATCGATTTCCGCAACTCCACTTCGTGCGCGTGGTGCCGCGTTGCGGACAAGGATGACGGATGACCATTCCTCGGGTCGGCGCCGCGCCTCGTTGCCGTCGTGCCCGACGAGTGACATGAGCGACGCATGGCGCAGCTCCTCCCCGGCGGACTGTGACTCGTCCAGTCGTCCTGACATGGCCGCGGCCACGTCGTCAATGCTGCAGCCACAAAGTGTGTCATGTGGCTGGCAGAGCAGCAGTGGGCGCCATGCCGCGCGCAGGAGTGAACGACGGTCAATGGTATCGCGACGGCGGGCCAGGGCCGCCCACGGCTCGACGTCCCGCAACAGCAGTCGCTCGACCTGTGCATAACGACGCTTCTGGTGGGCGCGCGATCCGAATGTACCCTGCAAGGCCCACGTGTAGCCGTACGAATCGCGCAATTCCCCTTTCACCGCGGGCAGGTCAATACCCTCGGCGCGACGAACCAGTTCTTGACCGAAATGGTCGAGCGACGAGCGTTGCACAGCGTCCGGGCTCGAGACCGTGCGCAGTGACTCGATTGCCATTTCGAGATTGGCCTGCGGCGCATGGTGGTCCGCGCCAGCGGTGAGCAGGACAAGGCCGGTCGTCGCTCGTGGTTGCAGAACTTCCCGCATCGAAGCCCAACGCTCGCGCGCCGCATCAAGCTCCGGAGGAAGGTGCGACCCGACCTCGTAGCCATCGGGTGGGAGATGATAGAGCAGCACACTGGAATCGTCAGGCGCGAACCACCGTGCGGTATCACCGCGAGGGTGACCGGCGCCGCCGTACCCCCGCCAGAGCACCACCGACGGAAGACCGAAACCCGCTGCGAGCGCCGGAAGGTACGCCGGATGCCCGAAGGAGTCGGGGCAATACAGCAGGTCAGGAGGCGTGGCGCGGAGGGAGCGTAGCACCTGACGACCCGCGAGCAGGTTCCTGACCAGTCCCTCACCCGACGGAATGAGGGAATCGGCGAGGACGTACCATGGACCGGCTTCGATCACCCCTTGCCGCAGCGCCTGCGAGATGTCGGATGCTCGCTCAGGCCTGACCTCGAGATAGTCCTCGAGCACCACCGCCTGGCCATCGAGGAGGAACGGCGCCCCCGCCGACCCGTCGAGGACTTCGTCGATGAGGGCCACCAGCCGCGCGCGGAACTGCTGGAAGGGCCGGTACCACTCCCGATCCCAGTGCGTGTGCACCACGAGCCGAACGTCGAGGAGCCGAGGTTCGAAGTGCACTTCCGGCGCCCGGATCGTCATACTGCGGAGTCTGCGGGCGTTGCCCCGCGGCTGCAAGCGGCGATACCCTGCGACCTTCGCACCCTCGACCTCCATTCATGCCTGGCAGCTTCTCGGAACTCTGGGATCTCCTTCATAACCTCCCGGCGCTCGTCCAATTGGCCGGCTATGTCGGCCTGATCGCGATCATCTTCGTCGAGACCGGTTTTTTCTTCGGGTTCTTCCTTCCCGGCGACTCGCTTCTGGTGACAGCGGGACTGCTGATCGCGACCGGGCTCGACATGAATGTCTATCTGCTCGGCTTGATGCTGAACATCGCGGCGATCGCGGGCGACGCGCTGAACTACTGGGTTGGCCGCATCACGGGTCCGAAGATCTTCGTGCGCGACGAGTCCTTCTTCTTCAAGAAGAAATACGTCGACCAGGCGCACGAGTTCTATGAGAAGTACGGGGCGAAGACGATCTTCCTCGCGCGCTTCATGCCGATCATCCGGACCTTCGCACCTCTCGTGGCTGGGGTTGCCAAGATGGATTACCGGGTGTTCACGATGTACAACGTCATCGGCGGCACGGCCTGGATCTGGAGCATGCTCTTCACGGGATACTTCCTCGGTAGCTACGTTCCGGGCATCGACAGGCACATTGGAAAGGTGATCATCATCGTGATCTTCCTGTCGATACTGCCCGGCATCATCGGGTGGTGGAAAGAGCGTCGACGGTCACCATCAACCGTGTAGCGTCGACGCTTCGAGGTGACCTTATCCCCGGAGCTGAACGATGCCGCAAACGCTGCCCGCCCTGCCGTATGCGCCTGATGCCCTGGAGCCGCACATCGACACGGCTACGATGCAGATCCATCACGGGAAGCATCACCAGGCGTACGTCAACAACCTGAATGCCGCGCTGGACAAACATTCGGCACTGCACGAGAAGTCACTCGAGTCCATCCTGGCGAACCTGAACGACGTACCTGAAGACGTGCGGGGCGCTGTTCGCAACAACGGCGGTGGTCACTGGAATCACTCGCTGTTCTGGACATTGATGGCGCCGAGCGGCGGCGGCGATCCTTCCGGGGCGCTCGGCACCGCCATGACCGCGACGTTCACCAGCATCGCGAAGTTCAAGGAACAGTTCGCGGCCGCCGGCGTGTCACGATTCGGTTCGGGCTGGGCGTGGCTGGTCCGCAAGGGCAGCGCGCTGTCGATCGTCTCCACACCGAACCAGGACAACCCGCTCATGGACGGCGTCGCATCGCGCGACATCCTGCTGGGCCTCGACGTGTGGGAACACGCGTACTACCTGAAGTACCAGAACCGCCGGCCGGACTACATCGCGGCGTGGTGGAATGTGGTGAACTGGAAGGCGGTGGCGGAGCGCTACGGCGCCTAGGGTATAGGGTCGAGGGTTGAGGGTCGAGAGCAGGCGTCAGAGTCGAGACTGAAACTCAACTTCTACCCTTCCCTCGACCCTCGACCCTCGACCCTCGACCCTCACCTAACGCGCCGCTTCCCCTTCCAGATACGTATACCCCTCGAGTCCCGCGACGTACTCCGCGATGAAGGTATTCGACTCTGGCCGCGTGAGGCTCGATGCCGCGCCGACTTTGCGGCGGAACGTGGCCAGCAGGTCGCTGGCGCGGAATTGCACGTAGTTCAGCACTTCCGTCACCGTGTCGCCGTGCACGAGATCCGTGATCTCGTAGCCCGAATCTCCCGACAGCCGGATGTGCACCGCGTTCGTGTCGCCGAACAGGTTGTGCAGGTCACCAAGGATTTCCTGGTACGCACCCGTCAGGAACACGCCGAGCAGGTATTGCTCGTCGTCGCGGAACTCGTGCAGCGGAAGGCTGGGCTGCCCTGACTTGCCCCCGATGAACTTCTCGATCTTGCCGTCGGAGTCACAGGTGATGTCCTGCAACGTGCCGCGGCGCGCCGGCTTTTCCAGATGCCGGTGGATCGGCATGATCGGGAACAGCTGGTCGATCGCCCACGAATCGGGGAGCGACTGGAACAGCGAGAAATTGCAGAAATACCGGTCCACCTGGGTGGAGCGCAGGTCGCTGATGATGTCGTCGTAGCCGTTAGGCGATTCATCGACGATCTGCGCCACGCGATTGACGGTAGCGAAGTAGATCGTCTCCGCCAGCGCGCGCTCGCGCAACCCGATCACGCCCGCGGTGAAAAGCTGCTGCGCGCGCTCCTTGTCGAACGACGCGTCGTGGAAGACCTCGATGACCTTCCGCTTCGGCATGCGCTTCTTGTTGAGCGACTTGTAGTCGTCCACCATCTCCAGCAGCAGCGGCGATGCGCTTTCATCCAGCTCGGGAACCGTGTGCTCGGCCTGCGACTCCACGTCGATCACCTTCAGCAGCAGCAGCGCGTGGTGGGCGGTCAGGGCGCGCCCCGACTCGCTGATGACATGCGGCATCGGGATTTCCTGGTCCCGGCACACTTCGGCGATCGTATAGACGACGTCGTTCGCGTACTCCTGCAGCGTGTAGTTCACGCTGGCGTGCGTCGTGGAGCTGGTCCCGTCATAGTCCACGCCCAGTCCACCACCCACGTCCACGTGCGTGATGTCCACGCCCAGCGCTCGCAGCTCGACGTAGAAGCGCGTGATCTCACCAAGCGCGGTCTTGATGTACCGGATGTCGGTGATCTGGCTGCCGAGGTGGAAGTGAATGAGCTTCAGCACCTCGAGCTGGCCACGTTCGCGCAACCGATCGACGAGCTTCACCAGTTCCGCGGCGCTGAGCCCGAATTTCGACTTCTCCCCGCCGCTCTGCGCCCAACGACCGGACCCTTCGGTCTTCAGCTTGATGCGCACACCAGCCATCGGCGTCACCCCGAGGTCCGCCGCGGCGTCGAGCAGCACATCGAGTTCGCTGAGCTGTTCCAGGACGATGAACACGCGGTGGCCAAGGCGCTGCCCCATGAGGGCCAGCCGCATGAACTCCTCGTCCTTGTAGCCGTTGCAGACGATCAGGTGTTCGGTGGACTCGGTGAGGCCCAGGACTGCCTGCAATTCCGGCTTTGACCCGCACTCCAGTCCTACCTGGTGCTTGCGGCCGAATTCGAAGATCTCCTCGACGACATGCCGCTGCTGGTTGACCTTGATCGGATAAACGGTCGTGTAGCCGCCGGTGTACTCGAACTCACGGATCGCCGACTCGAATCGCTCGCTGAGCTGCTCGATCCGGGTTTGGAGGATGTCCGAGAACCGGAGGAGGACGGGAAGCGCGACGCCCTGCTCCTCGAGGTCCATCGCCAGTTCGTGCAGGTCGAGCGTGCGATCGGGGCGATTTGGATCGGGGCGGACGACGACATGTCCGGCCGCGTTCATGTCGATGAAGCCAGCGCCCCAACCGTCAACGTTGTAGAGTGTTTTTGCGTCCTCAATCGACCATTCCGGCGCCGCAGGTGTTGCGGACGAAGGAGTGGTCGATGACTGTGGGGCCCTGGTGCTCGTCATGGCGCGAACTATAGGGGTTTCAATACCCTGGCGGTATCCTGCGCCGGTCGCGTCCTGACACGCGTCAGGCGAGCCCGCGGAGGGACCGCACCCGCGAATTCCGCCTTGCGGTTACCCGTCCCATGCGACAGATCATTGTCCCGGTCGCAAGTACAGATTCGCCGGCGTTCACCCAATCCTATTAGCGCATGAAAACCCTCGGAAAGATCCTGGGCGGGCTGGTCGTTGTGGTCATCATGATCCTGTCGACGATCTTCGTCTTCTCGACGCAGACCCTCAACAAGAACATCGAGTACACCGATGCTTCGCCACCCATTCCCAAGGACTCGGCGTCGATCGAGCGTGGGCGGCACCTGTCGCGCGCCATCTCGAAGTGCGTCGAGTGCCACAGCGATGACTTTGGCGGAAAGGTCGTGATCGACGCCATGACGATGGGCCGCGTCGTCGCGCCGAACCTCACCTCGGGACGTGGCGGAATCGCCGCAAATCGCACGGACGACGACTTCCTGCGGGCCATTCGGCACGGGATCGGTTCCGGTGGTCAGGCACTCGCCCTCATGCCCTCGCGCAACTACTGGCACATGAGTGACGTTGACGTGGGATCGCTGATCGCGTACCTGCGCACAATTCCCGCCGTCGATCGGGAGCTCCCTCCGACTGGCTATGGCCTGGTGGGTCGAGTGCTCCTGCTCAAGGGTGACCTTGACGGCATGTACGAAGCGAAGGCCATGGACCACATGGCGCGTCGAGGAGCTCAGCCACCGGCTGACACGACGGTCGAGTACGGTCATTACCTGGCCGAAATTGGTGGTTGCACCGGATGCCACGGGCCCGGGTTGTCCGGCGGCTCCCTTCCGGGAGCGTCACCCGATATGAAGCCGTCGGCGAACCTCACGCCCGAGGGAATCGGGACCTGGACTGAGGCCGATTTCTTCAAGGCCGTGCGGGAAGGCATGAGGCCCAACGGGACGGCGATCGACTCGACCGTGATGCCGATCAGGTTGACCCGCGAGATGACCGACCAGGAGACCAAGGCGATTTACATGTTCCTCAAGACCGTTCCGCCAAAGGCAAGCGGCGGCAGATAAGGCAGGACTAACAACGCCGTTCAGATCGGGGGCCCGAGTCTTGCTCGGGCCCTCTGTCATTCCAGGTGCCTCCTGTTTCCCGTCTCCTCCAAGTAGCTTCAAACCGATGCCGCTCGCCCCGCCCCAGCCCGTGGAGCCCAGTTCGTGCTCTTGAAGCGCTTCTACCATGAGGGCCTGGCCCAGGCCAGCTACCTCATTGGATGTCAGCAAACAGGTGAAGCGCTCATCGTCGATGCAAACCGGGACATCGCCCAATACATCGATGCGGCGCGGGCGGCCAACCTGCGTGTCACGCACGTCACTGAGACGCATATCCACGCCGACTTCGTCTCTGGTTCCCGCGCGCTCGCGTCGGCGACGGGCGCGGTCCTGCTGCTGTCGGCAGAGGGTGGCCAGGACTGGCAGTACAAGTTCGCGCGCGAGGCCGGCGCGACCTTCCTGCGGGACGGCGACACGTTCGCTGTTGGCAATGTGCGTATCGAGGCGGTGCACACGCCCGGGCACACGCCCGAGCACCTGACGTTCCTTGTCGCAGACACCCTCGCATCCACGCAACACATCGGCGCGCTGACGGGCGACTTCATCTTCGTCGGTGACGTGGGACGGCCGGACCTCCTGGAACGCGTGGCGGGCACCGACGGCAGCATGCGCGGCGGAGCCAAGCTCCTGTTCGAGTCGCTCAGGCGATTTACGGAGCGATGCCCCGATTGGCTCCAGCTCTGGCCGGGCCATGGCGCCGGATCGGCCTGCGGGAAGTCCCTTGGGGCGCTGCCGCAGACCACGTTAGGCTACGAGAAGCTGACGAACTGGGCGTTCCAGATCGACCGCGAAGAAACGTTCGTCGAGGCGGTCCTCGATGGACAGCCTGAACCGCCGACGTATTTCGCGACGATGAAGCGCATGAATCGCGACGGGCCGCCCGCCCTGGCTGAATCAGGTCCGCTGCGCCGGCTGGAGCCGAAGGCACTTGAAGCAGCCCTGACGCGCAAGGATCTCGTGATCGACC
>DATMBT010000628.1:0-11499 GCA_035559475.1 Gemmatimonadaceae bacterium | reverse complement strand
CGAACCGCGGACGCAGGTCAATGAGCTTGCGGATAGCCGCTGACGTTCCCGCACGCGCGTTCGCCTCGAGTGCGTTGCCGCCGAGGAGGTGCGCGAGGGCGATGAAGTGATCGTGCGGCCCGGTGAACGACTCCCCGTTGACGGCGTGGTCGTTGAAGGATCGAGTGCGGTCGACGAGTCGATGCTCACGGGCGAACCGATGCCCGTTGAGAAGTCGGCTGGTGCGCGATTGATCGGTGGCACGATCAATCGCAGCGGGAGCCTCACGTACCGCGCCACCACAGTTGGCACCGATAGCATGCTCGCGCAGATCGTCAGGCTCATGCGCGATGCACAGGGATCGCGGGCCCCGATCCAGCGACTGGCGGATCGCGTCAGTGCGGTCTTCGTGCCGGTGATCGTCGTGGCAGCCATCGTGACGTTCATCGCGTGGTATCTCCTCGCGGATTCCGCACCGTTGCTTCGGGCGTTCACCGCGGCCGTGTCGGTCCTGATCATCGCCTGCCCGTGCGCCATGGGACTCGCCGTGCCGACCGCGGTCATGGCGGCAACGGGCAAGGCCGCACAGTCCGGCTTCCTGGTGAAGGGCGGGGAAGCGCTGGAGCGCACGGGCACAGCCGACACGGTCGTCTTCGACAAGACAGGCACGATCACGCTGGGTCGCCCGAAGGTTGCCGCGGTCGTGAGTCGTGGTTCATGGAGTGAGGAGTCGTTGCTCCAGCTCGCGGGAGCACTGGAGCGAATGTCGGAGCATCCTCTCGGCGCGGCGATTGCGGAATCCGCGGCAGAACGGCGAGTCACGTTGTCGCGCGCCGAGTCGTTCATGTCGGTGGCCGGGAAAGGCGTCACCGGCACCGTTGAGAATCACGCGCTCGTTATAGGCAATGCGAGCATGATGACCGACTGGGGCATTGATGTCGGATCGCTGCGAACCTGGGCGGACGATCGCTCCATGCGCGCTGAGACGCTCGTCTACGTGAACATCGACGGTGAACTCGCGGGAGCGTTCGCGATTGCTGACCCGGTGCGGCCGACGTCGGCGGATGCGGTCCGTCGCGTGCGCGAGATGGGTCTCGAGGTCGTACTGTTGACCGGTGACGTGGCTGCCACCGCGCACGGCGTGGCGCGCGAAGTGGGCATCGACCGCGTGATCGCCGGCGTGTTGCCGCATGGGAAAGTTGATGCGATCCGTCGTCTCCAGGACGATGGTCACGTGGTGGTCATGGTGGGCGATGGCGTGAATGATGCGCCGGCACTGGCTCGCGCTGACGTCGGCATTGCGATGGGGAGCGGCACTGACGTCGCGGTGGAAGCGGGAGACATCGCGCTGCTCCGTCCAGACCTGGGTGGAGTGTCAGACGCAATCGCCCTGTCGCGCCGCACGATGCGGACCATGCGCCAGAACCTGTTCTGGGCGTTTGTCTACAACGTGATCGGCGTGCCGATCGCGGCGGGGGTGTTGTACCCGGTCACGGGAATACTCCTGAGTCCCATTCTCGCCAGCGCGGCGATGGCATTGAGCTCAATCAGTGTGGTGACGAACAGCCTGAGGCTTGGGAAATGAGGGCGGATGGCGGATGGCGGATAACTGCACTGGCGATGACATCAGGATCTAACTGGAAACGGACATGAATACTGAGAGCACGTGCGGATGTGCGGTGCACGACACTACGGGTGAACGAAAGGCCGTAGGCGTCGATCCGGAGATTCGCGATCGGAACCTCAAGCGCCTGCGCCGCATCGAGGGCCAGGTCCGCGGACTGCAGAAGATGATCGAGGAGGATCGTTACTGCGCCGACATCCTCACCCAGATCTCGTCAGTGCAGGAAGCGTTGCGCGGGGTTGGACGTGAACTGATGCGCAATCACCTGAAGCACTGCGCGACCTCCGCGATCAAGGCAGGCCCGGAACAGGCTGAGCCGATGTACGATGAGCTGATCGACCTCATGTACCGGAACCTCCGTTGATTGGGAATCGGGAATCGGGAATCGAAAAGCCCGAGGCCCTGTTACATTGAATCCATGCGTCGACTGATCGCCGCGCTCGCGTTTCTCTCGTTCGCGGACCTCGCGTTCGTGCAGGTGGACTGCCCGCTTGCTCGCGGCTTCGCGCATGGCGGTCAGGTTGTTGCGTCGCAGCCCGAACACGCAGGGCACGCCGGGCACGCGGTCCCCACGCCGACCGGCCAGGAAGGCGTTCAGACCGTTCCTGAGGGGGCCGCGCCGAACAATTCCGCATGCCCGATGATGGGTCCGTGCGTGCTCACGGTCGATGTCAGCGGCATCGTTGGTACATCCGCGCCTCCGAGGCAAGTGGCCGGGGTGCTGCCGAGTTCCGATCAACTCCCGGCATCGCTGACGCTGGTCCCCGAGCCCCCTCCACCGAGAGCCTGACGAGTCCTGCCCGCATCGCAACCAGGTTTCGGTTGCGGGAGGGCAGGTCATTGTCCGAACGCGGCGCCTGATGCCGCGTCGTCTTCGCTCACCTCCCAGGGGCTCTGGTGGTTCATGCTGATCCGTAACGTCGCGCTGAGCGCGGCCGTGGCCTTCGTGCCGGCTGCCGCTTTCGCACAAACTGACTACTTCAACACCGATCGCGGTCGTCCGCTGCAGGTCCAGGACGCGATCCCGATCGAGCGATACGCCTTCGAGCTGCAGGCGGCGCCACTTCGCTGGTCGCGAACCGCCGGAGCGAACGGCGTTTGGTCCGTGGAGCCCGAGCTGGCGTATGGGGTTCTCCCGCGCACGCAGCTCGAGATTGGCGTGCCACTGCTTCATGTCGACGGTTCAGTGACCGGCGCCGGCGCGTTGCACGTATCGGTCCTCCACGCGCTCAACGTCGAGACACTCGGAATCCCCGCCCTGGCCGTGAGCGCGGGGTATTCGGGTCCCACGGGCCCGTTCGGTCCGCCGGACGCGTACGCCACATTCGGCCTCCTCGCCACTCGCACGACCTCGTTAGGCCGTCTGCACGTCAATGCTGACGCCTCGCTGGTTGATGAGATTGCGGCGACCGATGAAGTGTGGAACACGCCTCGAGCGGCCGGCCTGGATCACGTGTCGCGCTGGCTGGTCGGGGTGGCTGGCGATCGAACGTTCCCCCTCCGCTCAATGCTCGTTGGCGTAGAGCTCTTTGCTCGCCAGCCAATCCTCGCTGGCAGCGAGGTGGAATGGACGGCCGGAGCGGGCCTGCGCTGGCAGCTCGATCCCTGGTGGGCGCTGGACGCAGGACTCGGGCGATCGTTTGGCGACGACCGTGAGTGGTCCCTGACCTTCGGCGCTGCTCGCTCGTTCGGGATTCTCAAACTCTTTCCCCTCGGCCGATGAAAGCATTATCGAGAAACCTGAGCGGGCTGCTGTTATTGTCGGTCGCCAATACCGGCCTGGCGCAGTGGTCGACGGTCAACGAGCAGTATCACCTGCCGGCGTCGCACAACTGGGCCTTTCGCAAGGCACATCGTGACGCTGACCGCCTGTTCAACGCGTTCGACTACGGCCACGCGATCCTGTACGAATTGCTGTGGCGCCAGCCGGGGAGGGCGACGCAGGCGCTCGAGGTCGAGCGCTTCGAGTTCATCACGCGCACGCTGCTGGTGAATCCTCCGAACCTTCCCCTCGAGGAGGCGGCGATTGCCCCAGCCTACAGCCGCCTCGTGCCCGAAGCGAAGGCGACGTTCGAGTGGGCCCATCTCCTCCATCGGCAGATCTATGACGTCCTCGCCGACAATCGCGTCAACGAATCGGAACGGGATCTTCTTGTCGCGCGACTGGTCGCCTACTACCGGTCGCGTCCGGACCTGGCATTCAGTACGAAGCCGAAGAGTATGACTCTGATGGAAGGGCAGTCCTATTCGCTCGCATTCCGGAAGGGTTTCCCGAAGTTCAATGGCCTGATCTGGGGTTATCACTGGCTGCAGGTCGGCCTGTATGACGCGCTGCTCGCCGGGTCGACGCCTGACGAGCGCTCGGCGAACATCACGGCAGCGGTCGCGCGCTTCCGCCAGATGCTCGTGGATCCGCCGCGGTCGCTGCCGTACGTGATGCCGATGACGCCGGGCATCGCCCCGCGATTCACGCAGCGGTATCCGGAAGCGGCGGCGATCTTCGACAACCTCCACAGCATGCACGATGTCATTTCGGACATCCTCGCCAGCAACGTGGTTTCCCGCGAACACAAGCGCGCCGAAATCCTGAAGGCGCTCGCGCAATACCGCGACGACACCACAGAGGTGGTTTCCCGCGATGACTGGCTTGGAATGGCGCAGGGCATGGGGGTTGAGAACCAGGGTGGTCCCGTGGTTGGGGTGCTTGTCGAACCATCGAAGCCCACCGTCGAAATCGGCGCAGTCATGCGTCACGATGCCCCCACGGCAGGTGGTCATGCAGGCCATCGCATGCCAGGCGACACGGTGGCGCGCCTTGCGGACAGCCTTTCCAAGGCGCCTGACGACGCGGCAGCGAAAGAGCGCCTGGTCAACGCGCTGTTCGTGTTGCTTTCCGATGACTCCATCCAGCAGCGCGTCGCCAGCGACAGCGCGCTGCGGCGCGCCCTGATCGACCTGATGCCGGTGATCCCGGAAGAGCACCGCGATCACTACCGCATGTTGCTTCGCGTGCCGCCTCCCTCGCCTGCATCTCGCCCCGAGGATCGAATGTGAGGCCGATTCGCAGCGGCGCTCGAGTCGCGACGATCGCGACCGCCCTGCTGGTTTTCACGGCAGTCGCGGCCTGGGCGCACGCGAGGCTCGTGCGGTCGGATCCGGCGAAAGACGCGCGGCTGGTCTGGCCGCCGACCGTGATCCGCCTCGAGTTCAGCGAGGCCGTCAGCGCGGCTACGTCGCGTGTGGAGCTTGTCGCCCCGGATTCGCAACGCTTGCCTCTCGTAGCTCGCGGCGACTCAGGCGGTCGCAAGACGCTCCTGGCCGACGTGCCACCCCTTCCTTCGTCAGGCAGCTATCGGGTTGAATGGCGCCTGATCGGTCCCGATGGTCACGCTGTTACCGGGGCCTACTCGTTCACGGTCGACTCGATCGTCAGGCAGGAAAGCGGACGTCTCCCCGGTCCTGCGCTGCAGCGCGGCGGTGCGCTGCCGCCGGCCGTCGTTGCGGCAGGCAGCCCGCTCCAGCAATCCATGAGATTTCTCTGGATCGCCGCGCTTCTTCTCGTGTTCGGGTCGACGTCACTGTCGCTCGCCGTCCTGCCGAGGTTGCGCGTCAACGCCGCCGGCCAGGAGGGGGTGTTCCAACGGAGCGTGGATGAGCGACTGCGTGCGTGGACCGTCACTGGCGCGTGGCTGTTGCTGACCCTCGCGGTCGTTCGCCTGACGAGTCAGGCCGTGGTGTTGAGTGGATCCGTGAACTCGATTCGCGTCGACGACGTGTTCGGGATTGTGACCGGATCGACGTGGGGTCGCGGATGGCTCGTTTTTGTTGTGGCAACGATCGCAGTCCTCGTCCTCGCCCGAGCGAGGCGAAACGCACCGGGTTCACCCTGGCCGAATCTTGCCGGGGCGTGCGCGGTGCTCGCGATTTCGTCGCCTTTCCTTGGGCACCCCGCCTCGACGGCATTCGCGCCGCTTGCCATGAGTCTCGACGCGGTCCACGTGGTGGCGGCCGGTGGGTGGGGCGGCTCGATTCTCATGCTCGCGCTCGTGGCGCTTCCGCGAGCGACTACACTCCCTGAGAATGAGCGGGCCAACGTGCTTCGCGAGTTGCTTCGCACATTCTCGCCTATCGCCCTCTCGTGCGCGGCTGTGCTGTTGATCACGGGGACCGCCGAGGCCTGGCTGCAACTGCGCAGCCTCCCAGCCTTGTGGAACACCGAATACGGCCAGGCGCTGTTCAGGAAGCTCGTCTTCGTCGCGATCGTCGCGGGGCTCGGAGCGTGGCACTGGCGATTCGCCCAGCCGGCGTTGCGTAGTGAACGCTCGGTGACCGCGCTGCGATGGTCGATCGCTCTGGACGTGGTGTTCCTGCTCGGAGTCCTCGTCCTGACCGCGATTCTCACCGGTACTGCGCCGCCTGCGAGCGCACCCTGACTGTCGATGGATCAGCTCAATACACGCCCCCTTCAACCGAACGGAGATCGCGATGAAGAGAACCGGTTCACTCGCGCTGGCGCTGGTCGCCACGTTTACCCTGGCAGCGGCGACCGCAACTGCCCAGCACGACGCGTCGCACCATGGCGTGATAAGCGACTCGGCGGCCGTCGTAGCCGTCATTACGAAGTACCATGAGGCGCTCGCCGCAGGCGACAGTGCCGCGGTGCTGGCGCTGCTCACGGACGACGCGGTCGTTCTCGAGACCGGAGGTATTGAAACACGCGAGGAGTACCGGTCACACCATCTCCCCGGTGACATCGGTTTCGCCAAGGCTATCAAGAGCCAGCGCGGCGCGGTTCATGTTCGCATTCGTGGCGACGTGGCGTGGCAGACGGCGACGAGCACGACACAAGGGGAAATGAACGGGCGCGCAATCAATTCTGTCGGCGCCGAGCTCATGGTGCTCGTGCGCTCGGGCAGCACGTGGAAGATCGCGGCGATTCACTGGTCGTCGCGGCAGCGGCGGGCCGGATAGACGCTGCTGCAAACGTGCCGGGGAAACCCTTACGGTGAGCCCCGGTCCCCCTGACAGCCGCGACCGGGTAATTGACCGTCTTTCCAGTACGGAGTTGAACACTCAGAGCCCACTATGTTCAGGACGTCAGGCGCCCACGGAATTACGATCCGCCGGATTACGGCCGCGGTTTCGTGGGCGCTCATGCTCCAACTGAGCTTCGGGTCCGTATTCGGGAGTCCGGCGACCCGTGCGACCGCGCCGGCTGGTCACTCCATGACGTCGTCGATGATGGCGATGGACCACCATCAAGGGAATCCGTCCCATCGGGAAGGGCAGCGCCACTCGTCCTGCGCCGCCGCCTTCGGCGGCGATTGCCCGATGCCGGCCGGCACCTCGTCGAACTGCAGCTCGATGATGAGTTGCGCGACGGCGGTAGCAGAGCCCGCGGCTCGTGTGCCTGACGAGAACCTTGTTCCGGCGCACCACATTGCGGCTGGGCGGCTCATCTCTCCGCGAGCCTGGGTTACAGCGCCAGACCACCCGCCTCCGCGCGCGTAGACGAGGCGCGGCTTGAGCCGCGCGACCGGCTCGTCAGGCATGTCGACGAGCCGCCTCCCACTGCCAGAGCGCCAGCGGTCCCGCCAGAGCGGGCCCTGCGCCACTACGGAGACTCGTCAGCATGGCTCGTACAACAACCGCACGTTGGCGTGCATCGATCCACCGGGGAGTGGTCGTCGCCCTTGCCGTGGCGCCCTGTTTCTCGAGAGCGCTCCACGCGCAGGACCGCGTGCGACAGACGCTCATCCTCGGCGACCTCTATTCGGAGGTAAAGCACGCCAGCCCGAGGATTCAGGCGGCGCAGGCGACAGCGCGGGCGGCCGAGGCGCGTGTTGCTGGTGCCCGCGTTCCACCGGATCCGCAACTGCAGCTGGCGTTCATGAATTACTCGCCCACCAATCTCCGCCCGATGGACCCGGTTGGCATGCCGCAACTGCAGGTGATGCAGATGATCCCGATCGCCGGCAAGCTTTCCCTGGCGGGACGTGTGGCCCAGACACAATCCGACGCAGCCTGGTCCCGGGCGGCCGCCGCTGAGTGGGAACAGCGCACGAAAGTCGCCAGAGTGTTTTACGAGCTGTACGCCACCGATCGGCAGCTCGCCATCGCAAAGGAGACACGACGGCTGCTCGAAGACATCGCGAGCATAGCGCGCTCGATGTACGAAGTGGGCGAAGGTCGCCAGGCCGACGTGTTGCGCGCGCAGGTGGAGATCGCGCGCATGTCCGAGGACATCACGCGCATGGGTGCGATGCGAGCCGCTGCGGAAGGCCGACTGAACGCGCTGCTCAATCGCGCTCAGGAAACCGTGGTCGCATCGCCCTTGCTGCCGCAGATGCCCGTTGACGTTCCTGCCATCGATTCACTGCAACGCGTTGCGCTCTCGCGCCAGCCGATGATACGCGCTGGACAGCAGGACCTGGACGCCGCCGTGAATTCCGTCGATCTCGCGCGCCGCGAAATCTGGCCGGACCTGCAGGTGGGCGTGCAGTTGGGGCAACGGAGCGGGGAGATGGGGACCGAGCGCATGGCCAGCCTCATGATCGGCGCGTCGCTCCCGATCTTCGCACGCAGTCGCCAACTGCGCATGCGCGACGAGGCGACCGCGATGCAGGCCATGGCCGCTGCCGACCTCGAGGCGATGCGCGCCGACACCCGCGGAGGGATCACCGAAGCATTCGCGGACCTGACGCGCGCGAGAAACCTTTCGTCGCTGTACCGCGGAACGATCATCCCCCAGGCGGAGGCGACCGTCAGCTCCGCGCTCGCCGCCTATCGAGTGGGACGCGTGGACTTCATGACGCTGCTCGATAATCGCATGGCGGTGAACCAGTATCGCCAGCAACTCGCCACGCTCGATGCCGAGCAGGGAATGGCCTGGGCCGAGCTCGAGATGCTGCTTGGCCAGGAACTCTTTGACGCTGGTGAAGTCGCGCCGCCCGATGGCCGCGACGGATGGGCCAACCAATGACGACAGACATCAGATCCCTCACGGCTCCCGCAGCGTTCGGGTCAACGAACGACGCCGGCCACACAGACCCCGCGGTCGTGCCGCACAATGAAACCGACCCCTCTCCGTTCGGTCCGCGCATGTCACGCCCCCGGCGTGTGATCTGGGGCGTTGCAGGTGCGGTGGTACTCATTGCGGCGGTGGTGATCACCTGGGCTGCGTCACGCCGCCAGGTGGTAACGGCGGAAGGACACAACCACGTCGCCCCGCAGGCGGCCGCCGCCGCGACACCCGTAATGATCAGTGACAACGTGGCCAGGCGGATCGGCGTCACGTACGCCCCGGTCATCATGGCGCCGCTCGCGCGAGAGGTCCGCACCGTGGGTCAGGTGACCTTCGACGAGACACGCCTGACGAGTGTGTCTCCGAAGATCGACGGGTGGGTCGAACAGCTCTACGTGAATTTCACCGGGCAATTCGTCCGGCGCGGCGACCCTCTGTTCTCGATCTATTCGCCAATGCTGGTAACCGCGCAGGAGGAACTGGTCCTCGCAAAACGGCTCGCAGTCGACGTTTCGTCCGGAACGCCGGAAGCGGCACGCGGAGCCCAGGACCTGGTGGTTGCCGCCCGCCGGCGACTCCTCTACTGGAACGTGCCTGACGCGGACGTCGCCCGGCTCGAGGCAACCGGCGAGGTCCAGCGGACCGTAACGCTGCGAGCGCCGGTGAGCGGATACGTGGTCGACAAGCCGGTACTCGCGGGGCAACAAATCATGGCTGGCACCGCCGTCTACAGAATTGCCGACCTGAGCGTCGTGTGGATCGAAGGCGACGTCTTCGAGCAGGACATCGCACTCGTCAGGGTCGGCGGACATGTGACGGTCGAGGTCGAGGCGTATCCCGGTGAACGATTCCACGGCCGCGTGGAGTACGTGAATCCCACGCTGAATGCCGACTCGCGCACGCTGCGGGTGCACGTGCACATGGCCAACCCCGGACTCCGCCTGAAGCCGGGCATGTATGCCACGATCCAGCTGACGGGCGTCGCTGGTGGACCGGTGATGTCCGTACCCCGGTCGGCCGTGCTGGAAACCGGCACGCGCGCGCTGGTCTTCGTGAAGCGCTCCGACGGCATGCTCGAACCACGTTTGGTCGTTCCAGGTGCGGCCAACGCCGATCGCATGAGCATCGTTTCAGGACTGTCGCCGGCCGACACGGTGGTTGCCTCTGCGACGTTCCTGATCGACGCCGAGTCGAACCTCAAGGCGGCTATCGATGCGATGGCGGGCATGCCTGGCATGGACACCGCGGCGCCGAAGCCAGGGACGACCGCGCCGGCGAAGGCGCCCGTTGTGAAGCCACCGATGAGGAAACCTGACGATGACCCGCACGCCGATCATCGGAGGTGACCATGCTGAAGCGAATCATCGACTGGTCGGTGGCGAACAGGCTGATTGTCCTGCTGTTCGTGATAGCGGGTGCGGCGGGAGGAATCTGGGCCATCCGACAGACGCCTCTTGAAGCACTACCGGACCTCAGTGATGTCCAGGTCATCATCCAGGCCGATTACAACGAACAGGCTCCGCGCACCGTCGAGGATCAGGTCACGTATCCGATTGCCGCGGAGATGCTGAAGGTGCCGGGCGCGCGCACCGTACGCGGCTACTCGTTCTTCGGCGTGTCATTCGTCTACATCATCTTCGAGGACGGCACAGACCTGTACTGGGCGCGCAGCCGGGTGCTCGAGTACTTGAATGCCATCCAGGGGAAACTTCCGGCTCGCGTCACTCCGCGACTCGGGCCTGACGCGACCGGGCTCGGTTGGGTCTACCAGTACTCGCTCGAGGACACGACGGGCCGCTTGGACCTGGCCGAGCTCAGGACCCTGCAGGACTGGTACCTGCGCTATGTGCTCACCGCGGTGCCGGGCGTGGCGGAGGTCGCGAGCCTCGGCGGCTTCGAGAAGCAGTACCAGGTCGACATCGATCCGGCGAAGCTGCTCGCGTATGGCATTCCCGTCTCGCGCGTGATGTCCGCCATCCAGTCATCGAACGCCGACGTCGGTGCGATGGTCCTCGAACTGGCCGAGCGCGAATACATGGTTCGCGGGCTCGGGTACCTGAAGGGCGTTGCGGACATCGAGAACGTCGTCGTCAGCACGACCGCGACAGGTACTCCGATTCGCGTGGCCGAGCTTGGGCGCGTGAGCGTGGGCCCCGCGGTACGACGTGGCGTTGCCGAGCTGGATGGCCGTGGCGACGCGGTCGGAGGCATCGTCGTCATGCGGTTCGGCGAAAACGCACGGGCGACCATTGGGCGCGTGAAGGAACGTTTGCGCGAAGTCGAGTCCGGACTGCCTCCCGGCGTGGTCGTGCGCCCCGTCTACGATCGCAGTGACCTGATCGACCGGTCCATCAAAAACCTGCGCGGCAAGCTGATCGAGGAGAGCCTCATTGTCGCCGTGGTCTGCGTCGTCTTCCTGGCGCATGCGAGTTCCGCATTGGTCGCCATCATTACGCTGCCGCTGGGCATCCTGCTTGCCTTCGTTGCCATGCGCGGTGTCAACGTCGGCGCGGATATCATGTCGTTAGGTGGCATCGCCATTGCGATCGGCGCCATGATCGACGCCGCCATCGTCATGATCGAGAACATGCACAAGCACCTGGAACGGGCGATCGCCGCGCGGAGCGGCGCCCGGGACGGCCGCTGGTTGCGCACGTCTGAACTCTCAGTAGCTGAGCGCTGGCGCGTCGTGGTCGAGTCATCGAAGGAAGTGGGACCGGCACTCTTCTTCTCCCTGCTGATCATCACCGTGTCGTTCCTGCCCGTCTTCACGCTGGAAGGTCAGGAGGGGCGTCTCTTCAAGCCGCTCGCGTTCACCAAGACGTTCGCCATGGCGGCCGCGAGCCTGTTGTCGGTGACGGTGGTGCCGGTG
>DATMBT010000627.1:0-3646 GCA_035559475.1 Gemmatimonadaceae bacterium | reverse complement strand
GAGGAGCTGCTGTCGCAACGCGTTGGCATTTACCGCACCAAGCTTGAAGAGATCTCCGACGACTTGAGCGATCCTGCCCAGAACCAGGAAGCCAGGAAACTGGCCGAGCGACTCAGGGCGGCGCTCGAATCGGGGGCGATGATCTGGGTGGAACCGATGGATGGGCTTGAGATTCCGTTGCGGGCACTGCTGCAGGGGGTCGGGTTCACTCGCTTTGGCGTTGGTCCTGAGTGTCCTGCTGACGCCGTCGCGATTCGTGCAACCGATGGTCTCTCGTCAGGCATTGCAGTCGGCCTGTTCAAGGCTCTCCAGCTGGTCGCCACGCGTCGCGGCGAAGCGGCTTTTCGTGATTTCACGTCGGTGGACATCGAGACGACGGGCAAGGACGTTGCCACGGCGGAGATTGTAGACCTGGCCGCGGTGCGGGTTCGCGATGGCGTGATCGTGGACCGGTGGTCGTCACTGGTGAAGCCCCGCGTGCCGATTCACGCCGCCGCCGCCGCCATCACCGGGATCACGGACGCGGATGTGGCCGACTCACCGTATTTCGAGGACGTCTGGCCTGCCTTCCGCGATTTCTGCGGGAAGGATGTCCTCATCGCGCATAACGGCTATCGCTTCGACTTCCCGATCCTCGAGCGGATGAGTGCTCCGCTTGGTGGACACGACTTCGTCACGTACGACACGCTGATCCTGGCACGTGAGCTCCACCCCGGAAGCCGGCGCCTGAGCGACCTGGCGGCAGCCTTCAAGATCGACGCCGGCCAATCGCATCGCGCGCTTGACGACTCCCTCACGCTGGCCGAGGTCTATCTCAGGCTGGATCAGCAGCGCCTGGTGCGTGCGCGGAAGACCGCGCTGGCGAACATGCTCGACCACCTGGCGATCGCGCTGGCGCTCGATTCGTCGGCGCCGGCAAGCGATGAACTTGGCACCCTGCGCAACGCGACCGCTCCGTACGCGTTAGGCCGGTACAGCGATGCCCTGGAGCAATACCGGGTGCAGCGCGAACTGGCCGGGGATCCGGCCCTGCCGACGATGGACGACGTAATCGAGCGCCTCGGCGGCAAGGCGCTGATGGATCGATTGCGCGCCGAACGCTCCGCCGACGAGCGTTACCCGCAGGCGATGGCCCGACTCCGCCGACTGCTCCTGAGCTGCGATGCGCTGCTGCTCGACGGCCAGATCAGGCAGTTCCTCGAACTGGTCGCACTCTCGAAGCACGACGGCACCGAGGTGCACCAGGACCGCGTCAGCCTGCTCACGTTGCATTCCACGAAAGGACTCGAGTTCTCGCGCGTGTATGTCGTGGGCGTGGAGGATTCGGAATTGCCAGGCGGCAACCAGCACCGGCCCGCGGCGAGGGATGAGGTTGAGGAAGGACGAAGACTCCTTTATGTCGGCATGACGAGAACGAAAGAGCGGCTTGTGCTCACGCGTGTCGCGAAGCGCGCCGACCTGCCGACGGGTGGGATCCAGTTCCTTGCCGAGATGGGGCTTAAACCAGAGACAGGAGACGGGGGACGGGTGGCGGGCGAGCACAGATCCAACGGCACATGAAGCCGCATCGATGGCTCAGGTGGGCCTGGAAGGTTGCCTTTGCAACCTATGTGGCAGGTGCATTGACGCTTGCGACGGGCAGTTCGCTGATCGTTTTCTGGACAGTGCTGCTGTTCACGCCGTTGATTACGTGGACGCTGGTGGCGACACGATCGCGTCGATTGGCGGCAATGACCTTACCCGTGTTAGGCTCGGCGGTGTTGGCCGCCGCGTACCTCGGGTATGGCTTGCAAACGCGAAGAGGGGTACCGTCTTCCACGATCTTCCAGGTCACGTGGCTCATCGGTGTATTCGGTCCGTTAGTGCTCTACTGGTTCGTCAGCAGGGAACTCTCTCGCGACCCCGGCCATGAGGCAGTAAACCGTCTGGAGTCTTGACTGTGTCATGGATGTAGGCGTTCTACAGCCATACACTCAGGCCACCGCATGGCACCACGAAAAAACCCTGGATCCCGGGTCGACCTCCTGCAGGGCACGCTCGACGTGTTGATTCTCCAGACGCTGTGCTGGGGGCCGCAACACGGCTACGGCATCATGCAGATGATCCGGTCGAACTCGAGCAACGTCCTTCAGGTGGAGACGGGTTCCCTTTATCCCGCACTGCACCGCCTTGAACGCCAGAAATGGATCCGGGCCGACTGGAAGCTCTCCGACAACAAACAGCGGGTCCGCGAATACCGGATCACCGTTGCCGGCCGCAAACATCTCCGCGCCGAGCGTGGTCGATGGGAACAGCTGTCGGCAGCGATTGGTGGCATCCTCGGCGCGCCGGTGCGGGGTGAGACATGAAGATCCTTCGGTGGCGTTCGCGAGACACGAGGCGCGCTGAGCTCGACGAGGAACTGCGCGCGCACCTTACCATGGCCGTGCGCGACCGCGTTGCACGTGGGGAAGATCCTGCCGCGGCGGAGCTGGCCGCGCGACGGGAGTTCGGCAACCTGCACGGAATCAGGACGGCAGCCGAAGACAACTGGGGCGGGCACTGGCTCGAACATGCGCGTCAGGACCTGCAGTACGCGAGCCGCGGCCTGTCACGAAACCCGGGCTTCACCATCACGGTCGCCCTGACGTTTGCGCTCGGCGTGGGCGCGAATGCTGCGGTCTTTTCGCTCGTCGAGCCGCTGATGCTGCGCACGCCTCCCGGACTTGTCGAGCCGGGACGGTTGCACAGGGTCTACCACGGCGAGGGCGGCGTTTTCACCCCGACATTCAGCGGCGCCAACTTCTCCGCACTGAAGGACGCCCTCGCTGGCGAGGCGAGTGTTGCTCCCCGCCTGACGACTGACTCGGCAAGCCTCGTTTCAGGAAACATCGACGTCCCGGTTCGTCGCGAATTCGCGACCGCCGGATACCTGCCTTTGTTGACGGGACCCGCTGTTGTCGGGCGCTATTTCACGGCCGAGGAGGGAGATGCCCAGGCGCCGCTGCCTCGCGCCGTGCTGAGTCACGCGTTCTGGATGAACGCGTTCGGTGGTGATCGTGCGGTTGTGGGGCGGGAAGTGACGATCGGGCCAACCAGCTACACGGTCGTTGGCGTGGCAGCGACGGGATTTCGTGGACTGGACGTTGCCCCGGTGGACGTGTGGACGACCGCCGTGCACTTCGCACGCATGCCCCAGCCGTGGTATCTGTGGGAAAGCAAGAAGTTCGGCACGATTGTCGTGCGTACAAATGGCACCGCGTCCGGGAACGTCGCCAGCCGCGCCACGATCGCCTGGCGTCGCATCAACGGAACGTCGCGCGATTCGACGCAGAGCATCCTGCTCGGCTCCATCGTCGAGGGCCGAGGACCGGTCGCATCGCGTGAGCTGAAGATCACGGGGCGCATCGCCGGTGTGGCGCTCATCGTTCTGCTGGTCGCCTGTGCGAACATCGCCACGTTGTCTCTCCTGCGCGCCGCCCGTCGTCGCCGCGAGATTGCGGTGCGCGTCGCGCTTGGCGTCTCGCGCGGTCGACTCGTCAGGCAGTTTCTCACCGAGACCTACCTGCTGGCGGCCGTCGGAGGACTCGCGGCCATCGCGTTCGCGTGGTGGGGCGGGACGGCGCTTCGCGGAGTCCTCATGCCCGAGGTCCCGTTCCCCGGCGCG
>DATMBT010000626.1:0-9783 GCA_035559475.1 Gemmatimonadaceae bacterium | reverse complement strand
GATGACCAGCTCGCACAGCAGCAACACCTTCCCGCTGCTCGTGACGCCGCTGCCGGACAACGTGCAGACAAAGTCGATTTCAGGATCCGGGAACTACTTCCGCCTGACGAGAGTCGGCGCGTCGCCGCTGACGACCTTCCGCATGATGGCGCCGGGTGGCTCCATGGTGGGGTTCCAGGGCGCCCGGGTGTACGTGATAAGGATTAGTTAGTACAGCGGGGTGGAGGGTCGGGGGTCGAGGGTCGAGAGAAGGGGACAGTTCCAGGGTTCAGGTTTCCCTGACGTCTTGAACTTTACCCACCTCGACCCTCGACCCTCGACCCTCAGCTTTCCCTCAACGCCGCCATCGGCGTCTCGCGGAACACATCACGACCCGCGAGCAGTCCGATCGACACCGTGAGCAACAGCAGCAGGCTCGCGATGGTGCCGGCTTCGAGGAATGCCGGCTCAAAGGGCCGCTCGAACACGAACTTGAGCAGCAGCCATGCTCCGCCGAACGAGAGAATCATCCCGGCCAGGCTGCCCAGCAACCCGAGCAGCGCGTATTCGCTGAACAGGATGCGGGTGATCTGTCGGCGTGTGGCGCCGAGGGTCTTGAGGAGGACGCCCTCGCGGACCCGGTCGCGACGCGTTGCCGACACGGCGGAGAACAGCACCGGCACGGCCATCGCCAGGCTGAAGATCGCCAGGAACCGGATGGCCGTCGTGGCGCGCCTGGAGATCTCGGCGACGGTCCGCCTCACGATCGAAAGGTCCAGGCTCGCCACGTTAGGATAGCGACGTACGATGTCGCGCTGGAGCGTCGCCACCGCGGAGTCGTCAGGCGCCATCACCAGCGCGGCAAATGTCTTCGGCGCCTGCTCGAGGGCCACCGGTTCGAACACGGCAAAGAAGTTGAGCTCGAACCGTTGCCAGTTCACTTCTCGCAAGCTGGTCACGACGGTCAGCACCTCGAGGCCCTGCACATTCCACGTGATCGTGTCGCCGAGTTGCGCGCCCATGCCGCCGGCTACTTCGCTCTCGAGCGAAACCTGCGGAACACCACCTGCCGCCGTGGGCTTGTCACCGAACCACGTCCCGGACGTCACCTTTTCCGTTCCGCTGATCTCGCTGCGATACGTGGAGCGGTATTCGCGCCGGAGCGCCCATTGGCCTTGCCGCCGGGTCGTGTCGCCCACGATATCCGCGACGGAACGACCGTTGACGGCGGCGACGCGCATGGTGATGATCGGGACACGCGCGACGTATTCACGCCCCTGCGCCGCGACGATGGAATCGATGCCCGTGACCTGGTCGTCCTGGATGTCGAAGAACACCAGGTTGCCGCGTGAGTTGATTTCGGCGATGCGGAACGTGGCCAGCAGGTTCGACTGCACCAGGTACAGCGTCGTGACCAGGAACGCCCCGAAGCCTAACGAAAGCACCACGCTGCGGGTCTGGTTCCCCGGCCGGTAGAGATTCGCGACGCCCTGTCGGACGACGTACGGCCAGCCGGCGCGGATCGCGCGCCGGGCCACAAAAGAAAGGAACGCGGCGCTCCCCGCCAGCACGAGAATGGCCCCGGCGATCCCGCTGCTGAAGGCCGCGACCTCCTTCAGGTCCTCGGCGCGCGTCGCCGAAAGCCCGACCACGGACAGGGCCACGAGCACATTGACGATGACGCGTGGCGGGTCACGCCACCATTTGCGGGCCGGCGATCCATCGTCCGAGCGCCGCAGCGCCTGGAGCGGCGACACGCGTCGCAGCGCGATCAGCGGGCGCAGGGCAAACGCCAGCGCGATCCAGAGCCCGAGAAACATGCCCATCGCGATGGCGCGCGGCTCGAGGCGGACCGAGACGTCAACCGGAAGCACGTCATTCAGCACGCCAGGCAGCAGGAACTGGATCATGACGCCTAACGTCGCCCCGATCGCCGCGCCGAGGAATCCCATCACCATGGCCTGGGTGATGTAGATCGTCATCACCTGGCGGGTGGTGGCGCCAAGGCACCGCAGGATGGCCACGGTGTCGATCTTGCGCATGACCCACGCGTTCACGCCGCTCGCCACGCCCACGCCGCCCAGCAACAGCGCGATGATGCCTACCAGTCCGAGGAAGTTCGACATGTCCCGGATATCCTCGGTGATGTTCTCCTCCTGCTGGTTGATCGTGCGGGCGCGGAGCTGCGCCGAGTCGAGCCGGGCGTCGAGCGATTTCACCATCGCGTCCGGGTCGCCGGACGAGAGCCTGGCGTAGGCGTCGTATTCGCCGCGACTCCCGGTGATCAGGAGGCGCGTGTCGGCCATGTACTGTTCCGGGATGAAGAGCCGGGGCGCCATGGCGCCCGCGATGCCCGGGTCGCCAGGGACCTGGTCCAGCGCCCCGATGACCTCGAACGTCTGGTAGCCTAACGAAATAGTGTCACCGACCCGCGCGTCCAGCCCGATCATCAGCGCGGGGTCGAGCAGCACATGCCGGCCCTGGTGCAGCCGCGCCCACTGGCCGGCCGGTCGCGTGGTGATGGTGCCGTAGAGGGGGTACGCCGTGCCTACTGCACGAACCTGCGCGAGGCGCGTGGCGTTCGTGCGTGGCGCAAACGCCATTGAGGCAAACGCGGTCTGCTTGGTGATGACCGCGCCGCGCGAGGCGAACTCCTGCAGCAGCGAATCCGATGCCGGGGTCCAGCCGTTGCGGACCGAGAAGACAATGTCCCCGCCGATCAACGCCCTCGACTGCTCACGGACCGAACGCGTGATGTTCCCCGCGAAGGAATCGATCGCCACCAGCGCGGCGACGCCCAGCGAAATCGACGACATGTACAGCAGCAACTTGCGGCGTGTACTGCGTGATTCGCGCCAGGCGAGGCCGAAGAGCGTGACTCGGGACTCGTGACTCGTGACTCGTGACTCGGCGCCTGAGTTCATCGCGCTGCTCCAACACCAACAGCGTGCGCACCGTCCCCCGTCCCCCGTCCCCCGTCCCCGGTGTCTTCAACAACCAAACCGTCAGCCAGACGGATGAGACGTTGAGCCCGGCGCGCCAGCGTGAGGTCATGCGTGACGAGCACGATCGTCGTCTGCGATTCCCGGTTCAGCTCTTCGAGCAGCTCGACGATGCGGCTGCCCGTTGTGCCGTCGAGGTTTCCCGTCGGTTCGTCGGCGAAGAGGATGCCCGGTCGATTCGAAAACGCGCGGGCAATGGCAACGCGCTGCTGTTCGCCTCCGGATAACTGGGAGGGCAGGTGGTCGATACGGTCACGAAGTCCCACACGCTCGAGCAGCTCCAGGGCACGTCGGGACGCGCCGGACTCGCCGCGAAGTTCCAGCGGCACCTGTACGTTTTCCTGCGCGTTCAGCGTGGGGATGAGTTGAAAGCTCTGGAACACAAACCCAACTTTCTGACCACGAAGCTGGGCGCGCTGGTCCTCCGTCATCGCTGTGAGGTCGGCACCGTCGAGCAACACGCGTCCGCGTGTCGGGGTATCGAGGCCAGCCAGGAGGCCAAGGAGCGTCGTCTTGCCGCTCCCTGACGGTCCGACGATGGCGACGAACGTGCCCTGCGGAATCGTAAACGACACGTCTCGAAGCACCGTAAGGTGGTGCGAGCCACTGTCGAACTCCTTGGTAAGGCCCTCAGCTACGAGCATGCGAGTCGGATTGAAGTCGATGGTCGCGATGTGTGTCGCGTCCGTGTCGTTTTCCGGATGTTCTTCGGAATCCGCGAAAGATACGACGCCGGATACGGCGTCCGGTGCTTCAGCGTTGCCCGTCGGTGAGCCAATCAAGGCGTCATCGACGGGGAATGACGGTCGCCCGACGATGCTGATCGTAGGCACATCGCTCACCGCCGGGCTCGGGCTCGATCCGGATAGCGCATACCCGGCGCTCCTGCAGCGCAAGCTGGACTCCGCTGGTGTTGTCTATCGCGTGGTCAACGCGGGGTTCAGCGGTGAGACATCCGCCGGCGCGCTTCGCCGACTGGATTGGCTCCTGCGCGACTCGGCCAGCGTGGTGATGATCGAGACTGGCGCGAATGACGGACTTCGCGGACAGGATGTGGATTCGACCCGGGCGACCCTTCAGGCGATTGTGCGCCGCGTGAAAACGACCCTCCCGAACGCCAGGATCCTGCTGGTGCAAATGGAGTCTCCGCCAAACCTCGGTGAGCGCTATACGACCGCGTTCCGGGCGATGTTTCCCACCGTGGCCCGTGAAGAGGGCGTGACCCTGGTGCCGTTCCTGCTGGATGGGGTTGCCGGTGTCCCTGAATTGAACCAGGGCGACGGCATTCACCCGAACGAGGCCGGATCCCGGATCGTAGCCGAAAACGTTTTCCGGGCGGTTCTTCCTGTCCTGAAGGCGCGTTAACCTGTCGGCGAGCCAGGTTTCGAGGCCAGTTGACTGGGTTGAACATGCCCGCTAACGTTAACGGCTACTTTGATTTAGCCTCTAACCGTTTCAGAGCAGTTATGGCGATTCCAGCGACACAGATCAGACGCGGCATGGTCATCGTTTTCGAAGGCCAGCCCTGTCGAATCATAGACTTTCGGCATCACACCCCCGGCAACCTGCGCGCGATGGTGCAGGCCAAGCTCAAGAACGTGAAGACGGGCGCCGGTTTCGAGCATCGTTTCCGCGCCGATGACTCCGTTGAGCGGGCGTCGATGGAGACGCACGACCTGGAGTTTCTCTATCAGGGCGGCGACACGTACCACTTCATGAACGTCGAGAATTACGACCAGCTCGAGATGGACACCGAGGCGCTTGGCGACAACGCGCAATGGATGGTGCCGAACATGCGGATCCAGGCCGAGTTTTATGACGGCCGTCCGATCGGGATCACGTTGCCGCAGGCGTTGACGTTCGAGATTGTCGACACGTCGCCGGTGATGAAGACCGCAACGAAGACGTCGTCGTTCAAGCCGGCGAAGCTGGAGAATGGCGTGACGATTCAGGTGCCGGAATTCATTCCGTCAGGCGTGCGCGTGCGCGTGAATCCGAACACTGGCGAGTATCTCGATCGCGCAAAGGACTGAGCCGTTTTCGCTGGTTGATTCGACCAGTAGGCACCTTTAAGATGGAAAGCTCAACTGGTTTAGTGATTAGGGATTAGGGATTAGCAGTCGCCACGAGCACGAGCACTCAGCCATTAGCAGTCAGCGCAGCAAGCAGCACCCAGCACAAAGCACGAAGCAATTCACGGTGACTATAGCTCAATTGGTTAGAGCACCGGACTGTGGCTCCGGGGGTTGCGGGTTCAAGTCCCGTTAGTCACCCCTGAAACTGACGAAGGAGTTAGGTCGGTAGCTCAATTGGTAGAGCACTGGTCTCCAAAACCAGCGGTTGGGGGTTCGATTCCCTCCCGGCCTGTGGAATGCAGAATGAAGATTGCAGAATGCAGATTGCAGAATCGGGATAGCTGAGGTGACCGATTTTCAGATCTGAGATCTGCAATCTGAAATCTGCAATCTGCATTCTGTGATTTGGCGGTATCGTCTAGGGGCCCAGGACACAGCCCTCTCAAGGCTGGAACACGGGTTCGAATCCCGTTACCGCTATAGGAGATGTGAGAATTGAGATGGGAGAAGTGAGAAGGGGATGAGGCCCCATCGTCTATCGGTTAGGACGGCACTCTTTCAAGGTGCAGAGAGGGGTTCGACTCCCCTTGGGGCTGTGCAAGGGGAACAAGCGTTAGGCAGGATGAAAGGAAACGGGGGCTGTAGCTCAGCTGGTTAGAGTGCCGGTCTGTCACACCGGAGGTCGCGGGTTCGAGCCCCGTCAGCCCCGTTGGAATGCAGAATGCAGAATGCAGAATGAGGAAGTGCGGATTCGCAATTTCTGCACTCGCTATTCTGCGCTCTGCATTCGGTCGCCCTGGTGGTGAAATTGGTAGACACGCCATCTTGAGGGGGTGGTGCCGCAAGGCGTCGCGGTTCGAGTCCGCGCCAGGGCATGGGAACAACAGCGAGAAGCGAATAGCGACGAGCAGGATCACGTTCGGCCTTGTGCTCGATTCGCTGATCGGTCGTCACTCCTTGCTAGGCCGCCAGCGTAGCTCAGTGGTAGAGCACCCGATTCGTAATCGGGCGGTCGTCGGTTCAATCCCGACCGCTGGCTCTGATATCGGAAGGTCGCGGGCGTAATTCAGTTGGTAGAATGCCAGCTTCCCAAGCTGGACGTCGCCGGTTCGAGTCCGGTCGCCCGCTCTGACGCAGTAGCACCACAGCCGACGCCGGGAATCCGCCAGGATCCCGGCGTTTCTTTTTCTGGCCGGCGATGGGTGAAGGATCGAGCGCGGGTTAGGCAGCGCCAGGGAGCGCCGAGTTCGCTGCCCACGTCCACGCCAGGTCCGAAGACGGTCTGGGGCGTTGGGGCAGGGCGCGAACTCGCGGGTAGCACTCCGGAATCATTTTCGGAGACGTCACCATGGAACCGTGCGAACTCTGCGGGAACAGCTACGACAAGTCATTCGAGGTCCGCACCAGCGACGGCGGGCGCCACGTGTTCGATAGCCTCGAATGCGCCATCCATGTGCTCGCGCCCACCTGCGATCACTGCGAGTGCCGCATCATCGGCCACGGCATCGAGGCTGACGGCAGCTTCTACTGCTGTGCGCACTGCGCACGGAGTGACGGCGTGACCGAGGCTGTGGACCGCGTTGACGAGGCTGCCCCTAGTCCTCGGGGGTAGTCGAGGCCGGCACAAGAAAAGGGGTCAGACCCTTTTTCCCCGAACCGGAGGTCCGCTGCCGCAAACCGAATGCATCGGTTCGCGGTTTAGCTGTGTCTAATAATCCGCTCAAGTCTCCCAGGCCGCGGGCGGACCTCTCGTCTGGCCTCCGGTTCGCTTTATCCCACTTGGGTCGCCCACAGCGCCCCGACCGAGGTTGATTGCCTTGCGTAAAGTCGATCGTAACCTCAACTGCCGCATCGCCTGCAGGACACCGCAGCAAACCCGTCGTCCGGGTTCACCCTGAGCATCGCCACCTCCCCGACTCCGGGGCGGCAAGCGATGCGTTTGCGCGCGGCCGCCCTCATCCTCACCGCGTGGACCGTCTACGGACTCGTTCACGCGGCGTATTGGATCACAACGTCAGAATCGCGCGAGCAATGGCCATGGCAACTCGCCAGCGCGCTGGTGATGGCGTGGGTCTGGGCCGCCTTGACTCCGTTCCTCTTCCAGATCGCGCGCCTCGCAGATCCGGCGCGCATCGGCTGGTTGCGATCCCTGGCAGCGCATATCGCCGCACTCACGGTCGTTGCCCTCGGCATGGGCGCGCTGAGGCTGTTCCTCATCACGGCGTTTTCGCCCACGATGACCGACGGATTGCGGCTCCAGTTCACCAGCGAACAGTTCTGGCCGCGGGCGGTGTTCTGGGCCGACGTGAACCTGTTCACCTACCTGGCCGTGGTGCTCACGGGTCGCGCGCTCGCGTCCCACCGGCGCTACCTCGACCGGACGTTGCGCACGCATGTCCTCGAGACGCAGCTCGCCCGCGCGCAGCTGCACTTCCTTGAGCTGCAGCTCCAGCCGCACTTCCTGTTCAACTCCCTGAACGTCATCCAGGAGCTGGCGCACGAGACGCCTAACGCTGCTGAGCGGATGCTCCGGCGGTTGCACGCGCTGCTGGCGCGATCGCTGGAACGGTCCGGCCAGGACGAACACTCGCTCGCGGACGAACTGGCGGCGCTGGAACCGTACCTCGACATCCAGCGCACGCGCTTCGAATGGCTGGCGGTCGGGATTCACGTGAACCCCGACACGAGGTCGGCGATGGTGCCGCACCTCATCCTGCAGCCGCTGGTGGAGAACGCGATCAGGCACGGCCTTGCCGTGAGACAGGGTCCCGGGCACATCGAGGTGTTCGCCGAGCGACGTGGCGACCGGCTGGTGATGCAGGTACGCGATGATGGGGTTGGACTTTCGACGGACGCGATTCCCGGGCGGTCCGGCATCGGCCTGAAAAACGCGAGCGAGCGCCTGCGACAGCTTTATGGCCGCGACCACCGGTTCGAACTGCGCCCGCGCGAGCACGGCGGCGTCCTGGTCGAGATCGACATTCCGTTCCGCGACCAGACGTCAGAGGCCCTCACGCCGTCGTGGACCGAAAGCCCGCGATCGCGCGAAGTCATGCCGGAGGTCACCGTCGAGGAAGTCTCGGCGTGGCGCACCGGCGAATTTGCGGCTGCCGTGCTGCCGTCACCGTCGGTCAGCCGTCCGCCCATCGGCATGGACCGCCCGCGCCGCGTCGTCCACGCGGACCCGACCCGCGAAACGCGCGACTCCGAGCCGCTGATCGCGGCGGTGGAACGCGACCACGAGCCGTCCACGCCCTTGCTCACGCCGCGGACCTGGCTGTTCCTCGTCGGCCTCTGGTTAGGCACGGCCGCGTTGTGGACGGTGCAGATGCACGGCTACATCTGGCTCACCGACGCCCCCATGTGGACCTTCAGCTGGGAAATCGTGCGCCTGCAGCTCGCCGGGGCCATGTACTGGGTGGCTGCGTCGTTAGGTGTCCTGGCCCTGGCCAGGCGCTATCGCCTCTACGGCCGGCGCGCGGCGCAGCACCTGGCGATCCATTTCGGCGCCGCGGTGGCGGTCTCGTTCGGTTTCCTCTGGGTGCTGCAGGCCGTCGGCCTGAGCACCGCGCCGATCCTGAACCAGTTCAACATCAACCCGCTGACGGGGAATTTCTTCCTCTACTTCGGGCTCCTGTCCTGGTCCCATTCGCGCGACTTCGCGGCCTGGTACCGCGCCCGCGAACTCGCGTCGGCGGAACTCACCTCCGAGATCGCGCGATCACGCTTCCAGGCGCTCTGCGTGCAGGTGCGGCCGCAATTTGTCCTTGGCACGCTGGACCTGCTCGCGCGCCTGGTGCACGTCGACGTGCCGCGCGCCGACCGCCTCATCGCGCGCCTGGCTGACGTGTTGCGCCTGACGCTGGACACGGCACCGCTGCATACGACCTCGCTCCAGGAGGAACTGGACCTCGTGACCGCGAGCGTCGAAGCGCATCGCCTCGGCATACGGCCCGCCGTCACGCTGGTGCTCGACGTGCCCGCGGAGACCATCACCACCGCGGTGCCAAGCCGTCTCCTGACCACGCTGGTGGACGACCTGCTTGCGTCAGATCCTGATGCGAAGGGCGCCGTGTCACCGCTCGAGGTGTACGTCAGCGCGGAGCGGGCGATTGATGCGACACGCATTCGGGTCCGCGGGGTACATGTCGGTGCCGCCGCGGAGAGAGGCCCGCACGACTGGTGGCGCCGGAAGAGCGCTGCCGAATCCGCGGTGGCTGACGCGGGTCCGCTGGTAACAGTGGCATTCCCGGACCGCGCTACGGCGGTCCTGATCGTGGCAGACAACCCACCGGTCGCGCGGGCGGAACCCGCTGCTGCCTGACCCGCAAGGAGACTCCCATGCCCATGCGCGTGTTGATCGTGGATGACGAACCCATCGCCCGCCGGCGCATCAGCCGGCTCCTCAAGCTCGAGGACGACGTCGAGGTGGTGAACGAGGTGGGGAGTGGCACGGACGCCGTCGCGGCCATTCGTGAACAGCGGCCGGACCTCGTGTTTCTGGATGTCCAGATGCCCGACCTGGACGGCTTCGGGGTCGTGTCCGCGTTAGGCGAGGCTGAGTCGATGCCGGCGATCGTCTTCGTGACGGCGTACAACGAATACGCGGTGAAGGCGTTCGACGTGAACGCCGTCGATTATGTCCTGAAGCCGTTCGACGGGGAGCGATTCCGTTCCGCATTCCAGCGCGCACGCACGACGCTGGAGCAGAAGAACTCGGCCGAAGC
>DATMBT010000625.1:0-2965 GCA_035559475.1 Gemmatimonadaceae bacterium | reverse complement strand
GGTGATCACGCTGTCGATCGTGATCGGCGTGCTGTTCGCGTTGCCGCATAACGACTGGATGTCGGTCGAGCTCACCAGGAACGGCCTGCCATTTGGCGAGACGGATCCGTATTTCCGGTTCGACCTCGCCGTGTGGCTGTACCAGCTCCCGCTCGAGGCCAGCATCCACACGTGGGCGATGATCGTGCTGCTCTCGATGACCTTGCTCGTGGTGTTCCTCTACGCCCTGACGCCAAGCCTGCGCTGGGAAGAAGGACAATTCCACGTGAGCGGCCACGTGCGACGCCACATGGCCATCCTGGTCGGCCTCCTGCTGGTGTGGATGGCGTGGGGCTACCGACTGGATGCGTTTGAGCTTCTCCGCGAGGGCACGGGACCACTCGGGGCCCTCACGGCCGTGGACCACCGGGTGGGGATTCCCGCAAACCTCACCATGGCGATGCTGTTCATCGTCCTGGCGGTACTCGTGGCCTGGACCGCGTGGGTGGGCCAGGTCAGGGTGGCGTTTGTGGCCATGACGGTGATGATCCTGGCCTGGCTTGTGGAACTCCAGGTGGTTCCAGCCATCGGCGACCGCTTCGTGACGTCACCGGAACCGGACGCCCAGGAGCAATCCTATCGAGAGATCCGCAATGCCTACTCGCGACGCGCGTATGCCGTGGACGCGGTCGAGCGCACCCCGCTCACCGATGCGGCGCCGTTTGCGGACGCGTTGCGGGGCGCTTCGCTCTGGGACACAGAAGCCATGCGGACGGTGATCGGCGGCCCGCGGCAGGGCGCAAAGCCTAACGGGTCGCTCGGCTGGCAGGGACAGGATGGACGGCTCGTCGCGTTCGCGATCGAGCAACCGCTCGGTCCCCAGTCCGCCCTCGGGTTGCCGGACTGGGGAATCACGCGCGTGGCCGCGGACGTGACCGACGACCGCGGCGCCCCCGTGACGCGCGAGGATCCGGAAGCGGGCCGCACGCTGCCCGGGCTCCTCGTGCACGATTCCGCCACCACCTACGTCGTGTTGTCCGACACGGGTCGCACGGTGGCGGCGAGGCCGCTGGACTCGTTCACCGCGCGGCTCGCACATGCGTGGCATCTCCAGAACCCGTCTCTCCTCGGCAGGCCTCATGGCACCGCCAGCGTGCTTCTGTACCGTGACGTGCGCGAGCGCCTGAAGCACCTGTACCCATTCCTGAACCAGGGCAACCGCGTTACGCCGATCGTGTGGCGCGATTCCGTATTCTGGGCCGTGCACCTCTACGCGACTTCAAACTGGTATCCCCTCAGCGGCCCGCTGCGCATGGATGGCGCGGAAGTCCGTTACGTCCAGCACGCCGCGGTCGCGATCGTGAACGGACACACCGGACGCGTCACTGCGATCACCTCACCGCAGGCCGGACCCATGGCCGAATCGTGGATGCTCCGGTTCCCCGAGCAGTTCCGTGACCCGTCGAACTTTGATAGCGGGTTCCTGTCCCGAATCCCGCCTGCATCTGACGGCACACTCATCGTGGCGCAGGCGTTAGCGCTGTCGGGAATGCGTGGCGAGTTCGACGCGCGCGCTCACCTTCCGGGTCACCTCACCGATTCGCTCTACTCGGCGACGGATCCGGCGCCCTGGCTCAATCGCGCGACCAACTCGGTATCGATCGCGATCCCGCTGCTGGATCCGACGGACGAGTTGCGCGGCGTACTGGTCGCAACCGGTGGATCGGATTTCCGCCTCCGATTCGTTCGCGGTGCGACTGGGCGCATGAGCTGGTCAAAACTCGCCACGTCGCTGCAGGCAGCCGCGGATTCGTTTCAGTCGGGCGATGCCACCACCAGGCCACTGGACGGGGCCATTCGAATCGTGCCAACGAGCGATGGCTTTGTCGCGATCCAGACGCATTACGTCGTTCGGCCGGATGGCGTGCCGCAGGTTCTCGTCGCCACGCTGGCGAGAAAGGACAGCGTTCGCACGGGCACAACATTGATGGAGGCAGCCGGATTGCCTGAGCCGGTAATCGCCGACGTGCCCATGACACCAGACGATTTCCGCCGTCGCGTAGGCGCGCTGTACGAATCGATGCGTGAAGCGATGCGTCGCGGTGACTGGGCCGGCATTGGTGCCGCGTACGAAGCGCTTGGACGGCTGCTGCGCTCGCCGCCGCCTTGATCGCCCTCTGCGGAGTCTCTAGCTTGCGCGACCTGCGCGGTGACTCCGGCGGCGTTGAAACCGTTTCGCCATGATGCCGGATCGCCTGCCGCGCACGGCGCCGCCGCGCTGGGCAGCCCTGACGTTTCGAGACTACGGGCGACCGGACCACAACCCCTCGGAGATCGAGTGAATATCCACGAATACCAGGCGAAGGAGATCCTCCGCGCCCTCGGTGTCCCCATACCCGCCGGCGAGGTCGCCACCACGGCGGACCAGGCTTACGACATCGCGACCCGCATCGGCAAGGCCGTGGTGGTGAAGGCGCAGGTGCACGCCGGTGGCCGCGGGAAAGCGGGGGGCGTCAAGCTCGCGAAAGACGCGAACGAAGCGCGCGAAAAGGCGAAGGCCATCCTTGGCATGCAGATCAAGGGCCTCACGGTGGAGAAGGTGCTCGTCACCGAAGCCGCCGACATTGCGAGTGAAGCTTATGTCGGCGTCATCATGGACCGCGCGACCCGCAAGCCCGTGTTCATGGTGAGTCCGGCCGGCGGGATCGACATCGAGGAAGTGGCGGCGAAGACCCCCGAGAAAATCCTCAAGCTCCCCGTGGACACGCGTTACGGATTGCAGTCGTATCAGGCGATGCGACTCGGCTTTTTCCTTTTCGAGGACCTCGCGAAGGCACGGGCGGCGTCGAAGATCATGCAGCAGCTCTACACGGCGTTCGTGCAGACGGGATGTTCACTCGCGGAGATCAATCCGCTCGTCGTGACGCCCGCTGGAGAAGTCGTGGCGCTGGACGCGAAGATGGGGATCGATGACAACGAACTCGAT
>DATMBT010000624.1:0-11773 GCA_035559475.1 Gemmatimonadaceae bacterium | reverse complement strand
GCTTTTTCGCCTTCGCCCTCGCCGTCAGCGGCCTCCCGGCGACCCACATTCCCGCGCAGGGGAACGTCAACCCGCGCGACACGACCATGATCAACCGGTCGGCGAACCCGCTTCTCGCGGACTTCCGGTTCCGGTCCATCGGGCCGGCGAGCATGGGCGGCCGCATCGACGACATCGCCGTCTACGAAAAGGACCCGCGCATCATCTGGATCGGGTACGCCGTCGGCGGGATCTACAAGTCAACCAACGCAGGCACCACGTTCCTGCCCGTCTTCGAGGAATACGGCTCGGCGTCCATCGGCGACATTGCCATGGACCAGAACAATCCGGACATCGTGTACGTGGGCACCGGTGAGGCGAACAACCGGCAGACGGCATCGTTCGGCGACGGGATGTACAAGACCACCGACGGCGGCAAGACGTTCACGCACATCGGACTTCGCGAGACCCAGAGCATCGGCCGCGTCGTGCTCGACCCGCGCAACAGCAACGTCGTCTACGTTGCCGCCACGGGCGCCCTGTTCGGGCCTGACGAGAATCGCGGGGTTTACAAGACCACCGACGGCGGCAAGACGTGGGCGAAGGTGAAGTACGTGGACGAGAACACCGGGTTCACCGACATCGTGATCGACCCGTCGAACGCGAACGTACTGTACGCGGCCAGTTACCAGCGACGCCGCACCGGCTGCTGCTACAACGGTGGTGGTCCGGGCAGCGCGCTGTGGAAGACCGAAGACGCAGGCCGCACCTGGACGAAGCTCACCGCTGGGCTTCCCCCAGGCACGTATGGGCGCATCGCGGTCGACGTCGCGCGATCCAACCCTAACGTGGTGTACGCGCAGATCGAGACCGACGGTGGTGACTCGTCCGCGGTGGTGCTGGGCGGCGGTCGCGGCGGCGGCTACGACTGGTGCAACAATGCGCCACGTCCTCGAGCCGTTGGTGCGGCTCCCGACACGACGAAGCCACCGGCGCTCAGCCGCGCGCGCCCGGGCCTGTATCGCTCCGATAACAAGGGTCGTTCGTGGACGCTGGTCAGCAACTGCAATGGCCGGCCGATGTACTTCAGCAACATCCGCGTCGATCCCACGAACCCCAACGTGCTGTACCTCGCCAACGTGCGTGCCACGAAGTCGCTCGACGGCGGCAAGACCTTCACGACCATCGACGAAGGACTTGGCTTCGGCAACCAGACGGTCGACCAGCACGCGTACTGGATCGATCCGGGCAACCCGAACCACATCCTCCGCGGATCCGACGCCGGGTTCGCGGTGAGCTGGGATCAGGGCGCGACGTGGGAATACGTCCGCACAATGGCGACGGGTCTCGCGTATCTGGTCACCGCCGACATGCACCGGCCATACAACGTGTACTCAGGACTGCAGGACAACGATGGATGGGGCGGGCCCAGCGCAACGCGGAGCCGAGTGGGCATCCGCGAGAACAACTGGTTCCGTGTCAGCTTTGAGAATAGTGGTGACGGATTCCAGACCGCGGTGGATCCCACCGATCGGCACACCGTGTATTCGGAGGCGCAGGACGGCCGGACGGTCCGCACCGATCTTCGTACGGGTCGCACGGTGAGCATTCGCCCGGTCGCACCGCCGGCCACGGAAGCGCCGCCGGCTCCCGCGCCTGGTTCCTGTGTCGATGGGAGGGTTATTGCAGCGCCAGCGGCTGGTCGGGCCGGCGGCGGTGGTGCCGGTGGCGGCGGTGGCGGCGGAGCGGGAGGTCGGGCAGGCGGAACGCCTAGCGTTGTGAACGCGCTGCCTGGCGACACGTATCGCTGGAACTGGAACACGCCCATCCTGCTCTCGCCGCACAACCCGCGCACCATATGGATGGGCGGCAACCGGCTATTCCGCTCCGATAACCAGGGTGACCTGTGGATCGCGAGCGCGGACCTCACGCGGCAGGTCGATCGCTGCAAGATCACGGTGATGGGCGCAGCGGGAACGACCGCGCAACTCTCGAAGAACGACGGCATGACCAGTTTCAGCACGGTCATCGCGATTTCGGAATCGCAAGCCATGGCCGGCGTCGTCTGGGCGGGCACGGACGATGGGTTGGTGCAGGTGAGCCGCGACAACGGCGCGACGTTCACCGAAGTCGGGAAAAACATCACCGGACTCCCCGCGGGCGCGCTCGATGGCGACAACCCGTACTGGATCTCGCGCATCGACGCTTCGCACTTTGATGCCGCCACGGCGTACGTCGCGATCGACGGCCATAGGAGCAACGACCTGAAGCCGTACGTCTATGCGACGCGCGATTATGGTCGGACGTGGTCGCTGATCACGAACGGCCTGCCGACGTACGGCAACGTGCAGGTGGTGCGTGAGGACCCGAAGAACCGCGACCTGCTCTACGCGGGCACGGAGTTCGGGCTGTTCGTCTCGCTCGACGGCGGGCGGAACTGGGAAAGGTTCATGAACAACTATCCCACGGTGCGCACGGACGACATCCTCATCCATCCGCGCGACGGTGACCTCATCGCCGCCTCGCATGGCCGCAGCATCTGGATCGCCGACGACATCACGCCACTGCAGCAGTGGAATGCGCAGGTCGCGTCGGCCGATGCAACGTTGTTCGACGTCCGTCCCGCGGTAGCGTACCTGAGCGACATCCGGCTTGACGTCTCGACGGGCGGCGAGAAGCAGTTTGAGGGTGAAAACCCGCAACGCGGCACGGCAGTCCAGTTCCATATCAAGGCCGGTGTCACCGGCGACGCCAAAGTCACCATCGCCGATCCGAGCGGTCGCTCGTTATGCGAGACCACGGTGAAAGCGACCCCCGGCATTCACCGGGTGCAGTGGACGCTGGTGACGCCGATGGCCAACCTGCCCACCGGTGGCCGCGGCGGTCGGGGTGGAGGCGCCGGTGGAGGCGCGCCGGCGGCTGGTGCCGCTCCGGCAGGTGCCGTTCCGGCGGCCGGTGCTGCTGCACCCGCTGCCACTCCCCCCGCGCCACAGGCCGCGGCTCCGGCGCCTAACGTGAGCTGCACCGGCGCCGCCGGCGGTCGTGGTGGAGCCGCTGGCGCTGCTCCCGGCAGCTACATCGCGAAGCTGTCGGTCGGCGGCAAGGAGTACGTCAAACCGGTCACGGTGCTCGAAGATCGATGGATGACGGAACGGTGATTCACCGAGCCGGCAGACACCAGAAGGTTCTGCGCAGCAGGCTGCCGGCCTGCTTCGCGCTGGTCCTCGTCGCATGCGCGCCGCAGGATGCTGGCGTCACTGCGTACGTTGGCGCCACGGTGTTTGACGGCACCGGAGCCGTTGTCCCGAATGCCGTCATCCTGGAATCCGGTGGGCATGTCACCGCGGTGGGATCACGTGACTCCATCGAAATCCCGCGCGGCGCGACGCAGGTTTCGCTCGACGGGCGGTGGATCATTCCCGGCCTCATCGACGGTCACGCCCACGCCGGCGAGTCCACGGTCGCCCGTTACCTCTCGTACGGCATAACGAGTATCCGGCACGTCGGCGGCAACCTGGATCGCCTGAAAGCGCTTGGCAGCGCCATCGCCGCGGACAGCATCCCTGGTCCGCGACTCTACATCGCCGGCGAAACCATGACCGGCCCGCCAGCGGTGTGGCCGGGCCAGACCGAATTGCGCACACCAGCCGATGCCGCACCCGCGGTCGCTCGACTGGCTGCGGCCGGAGTTTCGCAAATCAAGCTCTACACGCACACGACGCCTGAATTGATCGAGGCAGTGGTACAGGCAGCCCGCCCGCACGGCATCCCGGTTACCGCGCACCTCGGGTTTGTCGATGCGCGCACCGCGGCCAAACTCGGCGTCAACGCGATCGAACACCTGTCCGGCGTTGTCGAAGCCACGGTGCGCAATCCAGCCCCATACTTCGCCGCGCACGAGCGATTCCCGAGCGGCTGGATGACGTTCCTGCGCGGATGGGCAACGCTCGACTCGGCCGCACTCGAAAAAACGGCGGCTGACCTCGTCGCGCTCGGCACCGTCATGGTGCCGACGCTCGTTCAGTCGGAGACGTATGCGCGAGTGCTCGACACTACGTACGCGGCGACCCTCGACCTTTCTGCGGTGACTGCGGAGGAACGCGAGGAGTGGAACCTTCCGGATCTCGTCAGGCGTTATGCAATAACACCGGCCGACGTGCCGCTGCTGGCGACATCACGGAGCAGGGAAGACCTCTTTGTGCGAAGGTACGTCGCGCTCGGCGGCACGGTCGTCGCCGGCAGCGATTCACCCAACCAGCTGCTCGCGCCGGGCGCGTCGCTCCTTGAAGAGCTCGGGCTCCTGGTCAGGGCGGGCCTCACCCCATCGCAGGCACTCCTCGCGGCCACGCGCGACGCCGCGAGATTGTTACATGCCGACTCAATTGGTGTGCTCAAGCGCGGAGCCGTTGCCGACTTCGTCATTCTCTCGGCAAGTCCCCTTGACGATATCCGGAACGTGAAGCAGATCGAACACGTGATATCGCACGGTCGTCGTCATCAACCAGTCGAGTTGCGTAAGTGGCCGAGTCCGCCAGCGAAACGATGATCAAGACAGCAGACGAGGTGCGTGCACCGCGCACCGACGAACTGGATGTCTTTGGACTTTCGCATCAGGGGAAGGTGCGGAAGGAGAATCAGGATCGCTTCCTGCTGGCCACGATCCACAAGCGCGTCGAAGTGGTTACGTGCAACCTGAACGACGCCGAAGCGTTGCCGGCGGGCGAGCAGCGCCTCGCATACGTGGCCATGATCGCTGACGGGGTTGGCGGCGGGACTGGCGGCGCCGACGCCAGCAACACGACCATCGAGACGATCATGCAATACGTGAACGATTGCATGCTCGTTTACTACGGCGCTCGAGTTGAAGAGGCGGAATTCGCGGACATGCTGCAGGCCGCGGCCATGCGCGCGCACGAGGCGGTCCGTCGTCGTCGCGCCGAGAATGGGGTGACGGGCACGATGGCGACCACGCTCACGCTCTACATCGGTATGTGGCCGACGTATTACCTGCTGCAGCTGGGCGACTCGCGTTACTACGTGTGGCGCCATGGAAAGCTGAGACAGGTGACGCGCGACCAGACGCTGGCGCAGGACCTGGTGGACGAAGGCGTCATGACGCGCGCGGCAGCCGCGAAAACGCCCATGGCGAACGTGCTGTCCAGTGCGATTGGCGCCGACCAGACGGTGCCGGTGGTGACACGGATGCACGCCGACTGGAATAACGTACACCTCATATGCTCCGACGGCCTGACGAGGCACGTGAGCGACGAGCGGATCGCCGAGGTGCTGTCGTCCATGACGAGCTCGAAGCAGGCGTGCGAGCAGTTGCTGCAGGAAGCGCTCGACGGTGGCGGCACCGACAACATCACGATCATCATCGGGCGGGCGGCACCCGGGGCACATCCGTAATCAGTCCTAACGAGTTCTCCCCCGTCCGGAGACCGGACGCGCGCGCGGCGTGGAAGGTGCGATCGTTTTCTTCACGAAGGCCAGCACCTCCTTGCGCACGTCGTAGTAGATCGCCATCCCGTGGTCCGAGCCCGGGACGATCTTTGCGGTCACGTGACTGAGGCCTTTCCCCCACATCTTGATGTGATCGGCTCCGCCGAAAGGATCCTTCTCTGATGACGCGAGGAGCATCGGGATTGTCAGGGCCTTGCAGTTGTCACGGATCTTTTCCTGCGCGTCGGCTGAATGCGCGGGAGCGCCCGCCGCCGCAAACGTGACGATCGCGCGCACGTTGTCCTTGAGCCGCGGCGCCGCCAGCAACACACCGGAGCCGCCGACACTCGCGCCCGCAAGCATCACCCGCGAGTAGTCGATGAAGTTCTGGTAAATCCCCCACGCCGTTATGCGCACAATGTCGTCGGCGATATGCGAGAATCCGACCGAGGTCGCGCTTCCCATAAAGGCTTCGCCAAATGCCTGCATCTTCGGCTCCGCCGGCGAAGGCGCGATGCGCGCACCCGACGAGGTCCAGATCGACTTGCCCTGCCCGCGCATGTCGAACGTCAGCGTTGCTATGCCGAGTGCGTGCAGGTCGGCGCAGAACGGCTGAAAGGTGTCGTGTGTTGACGGGTACTGGTGTGCCAGCACGGCGAGCGGATACCGGCTCCCGATCTGCCCGTGTGGATACGTCAACGTGCCGCGAAGGATCAGGCCGTCCGTAGCGGGAATGGCCAGGTGCAACGGTGCGAGGGCGGGATAGCGGGACATGGGGAATTGCTGAGTGCCGAATGCTGAGTGCTGGTTTGGACGAAACGATCGACAGCGTAACCTCAAATCGTGCGATTAGGCAGGTGCAGCCGATCTCAGCCTCACGTCCAGGCGGGTCGTCCCTTACAACACTTTTTGCCGATGTCGCTTACGCGCCGACCCGCAAATAGACGGCATCTGCGCCGGCAAATCCACCCTGACGTGCGGGGATTTCGTCCGGGGTCGTGCAGTGGTCTGCCGGTCCGGCCTTCTGAGCCGCAGATTCCTGACGTGAAATCACTGACCGACCGCCTCAGCCTGGCCGCACGCCCATTCGTGGCCGCCACGTTGATCCTGGCAGCGGGTCGAAGCCTGTTGCCCCTAACGAGTGAAGCCCAGGCGTCTTCACCGCCATCCTGGACGGACCTCACGACGCTCTTTGCCGAGTGGCGGGCTTTCGAACGACCCGCGCTGCGAGAAGGCGCGCCGGACTACACGACCGCGGCGATGGCAAGGAAGCGCGCCGATCTCCGGAACTGGCAAGCCCGACTCCAGGCTATCGACACCACCGGCTGGTCGACCGAGCAGCAGATCGACTGGCATCTCGTCAGGGCGGAGATGAACGGGCTGGACTTCCACCTTCGCGTGCTGAAGCCATGGGAGCGCGACCCGGCGTATTACGTGACCGTCTGGCCCGAGCAGAGCGACACGCCGAATCACGAAGGTCCGACGAATCACGCCGTCATCGAGGTGTGGCAGTATTCGTTCCCCCTGACGACTGAAGCGCAAACCCGGCTCGCCGCCGAGCTGCGAACGGTTCCGCCTCTCCTGCGGCAGGCCAGGCAGAATCTCACCGGCAATGCCCGCGACCTGTGGATCGCGGGAACAGGATCGGTGAAGAACCAGATTCGCGACCTCGATGATCTCGCGCAAAAGGTTGGCGCGGTGCCGCCGGTACTGGCCGCACTCCGTGACGCGCGACAGGCGACGGTTGACCTGGTCGGCTGGCTCGAACAACAGGCGCCGTCGAAAACCGGGCCCTCCGGGATTGGCAAGGCGGACTACACGTGGAGCTTGCGGAACGTCCACCTGGTGCCGCTCACGTGGGAGGACGAGGTCGCGATCCTGAAACGCGAACTGGCTCGCGCACACGCTTCGCTTCGGCTGGAAGAGCAGCGCAACATGGGCCGTCCGCAGATCGAGCCGGTTCGGAACGAAGAGGAATACCAGCGACGCGCCAATGCGTCGGTCGACAAGCTGATGAAGTTCATCAAGGACCGTGACATCATCACGGTGAAAGCCAACATGGATCCCGCACTGCGGGCGAAACTCGGAAACTTTGTTCCGATAGCACAGCGCAACTTCTTCGCTATCGCGATGCACCTCGAGCCCAACGCGCTCTACACCCACGACTATCACTGGTGGGACCTGGCGCAGATGCGCGACGAGCCGCACGCCAGTCCGATCCGTCGCGGCGCGCTGCTGTACAACATCTGGGACGGCCGGAGCGAGGGGATGGCCACGGCGTTTGAGGAGGCGATGATGCACGCCGGCCTCTACGACGACAATCCACGAGCACGCGAGATCCAGTGGATCATGCTTGCCCAGCGTGCGGCGCGCGGACTCGGCTCACTCCACGCGCAGAGCAACGAATACACGATGAAACAGGCCGCCGACTTCCAGGTGCGGTGGACACCACGCGGATGGATGAGCCCGACGCTCGATCTGCTCGGTTTCGAGCAACAGCTATACCTGCGGCAACCGGGTTACGGCACGAGTTACATCATCGGGAAGTATCTCCTCGATGACCTGCTGCGAGAGATGTCCGAACAGAAGGGCGCCGCATTCTCGCTGCGGGAGTACTACGATGCGATAAACGGGGCCGGTATGATCCCGGTGTCACTGATCCGGTGGCAGCTCACTGGAAAGGCTGACCAGATTCGTTCGATGACATCCGGCCGTTAGTCATGGCGCAGAGACGTGAAGCAACATTCGGCGTGCATCGGCTCCACGGCATCAGCCGGCTTGCGGCCGTCACCGTGCTGGCCGCCTGCATCTCAGCGCCGCCAGGTGTGCCGGCGCCTGAAAAGGTGGTTCCGGTGATCCCGGCGCCACACGTGGCGCGCCCGGGGGGCACCGAATCCTGGGTCGCACCGGACACGCTGAACGTCTGGATCGCGGACACGGCGAACGCCGAACTGAGGGCGTTAGGCGTCCTGGCCGCCAACATCGTGTCCGTCGCGGTCGGGCGGAACGTGCCGCTCGAGACCGGGCCCAGCGACCGGCACGGTTCCGTGCAGCTTCGGTTGATCCAGCCGCTGGTCGCCGAAAAGGAGGGGGCCTACACGCTCACGGTTGCCCCGGAGGGCATCGAGATATCCTCCTCGTCAGGCGCGGGCCTCTTCTACGGGCTGCAAACGTTGCGTCAGCTGTTCGACGCAGCCGCCGTTCCGGTAAACGGGACGGTCCGCTCAACCCGCATGCCCTCGCTCACCATCGTGGACACGCCGCGGTTCCCCTGGCGGGGCCTGCACCTCGACGTGGCACGCCACTTCGAGCCGGTGGCGTTCGTGAAGAAGTACATCGACCTCATGTCGCGCTACAAGCTGAACACGTTCCACTGGCATCTCACCGATGACCAGGGGTGGCGCATCGAGATCCGGAAGTATCCCCGCCTGACGACTGCCGGTGGGTGCCGCAAGGAGACGATGGTCGCGAAGAACTTCCAGCCATATGTCGGCGACGGCCAGCCGTATTGCGGCTTCTACACGCAGGACGAGATCCGCGAGGTCGTGCGGTATGCGGCCGAGCGTTACGTCACGGTGGTGCCCGAGATCGAGATGCCGGGCCATGCGAAGGCGGCACTCGCTGCGTATCCTGAACTCGCGTGCACACCCGGTCCATTCGAGGTGCGCACCACCTGGGGCGTGGACGAAGACGTGTTTTGCCCGGGCGACACGACCTTCCGGTTCCTCGAGGACGTCCTGACCGAAGTCGTCGAGCTTTTTCCGGGTCGCTACATCCATGTAGGTGGCGATGAAGTGCCGAAGACCCGCTGGAAGGCGAGTCCGGTCGCACAGGAGATTATTCAACACGAAAACCTGAAGGACGAAGCCGGGTTGCAGAGCTGGTTCATCAGGCGTATCGAGCGATTCCTCATCTCGAAGAACAAGCGCCTCATCGGTTGGGATGAGATCCTCGAAGGTGGACTCGCACCGGAAGCCACGGTCATGTCGTGGCGCGGAACGAGTGGCGGTATCGCCGCGGCGCGTGAGGGCCACGACGTGATCATGTCGCCGAACTCGCCCCTCTATTTCGATCACTACCAGGGCGACGCGCGCTTCGAGCCGCTGGCCATTGGTGGACTGAATCCCCTGGAGACCGTCTACGCGTACGAACCGGTTCCCGATTCGCTCACGCCGGCGCAGGCGGTGCACATCCTCGGCGCGCAGGCGAACGTGTGGACCGAATACCTCAAGACGCCGGAAGCCATCGAATACATGGTCTGGCCGCGCGCGCTGGCGCTGGCGGAGTTGACGTGGTCGTCGAAGGAGGCGCGTGACTGGGAGAGCTTCCAGGACCGCCTGCCGGCCGCCCTTCAGTCGTTAGGCCGGCTGGGTGTGGCCTACCGTATCCCGCACGTGGAAGGGCTCGACGGGGATCGATTGACGCTCGTGGACCATGTCGAGATCACGCTGCGCACGGCCATGCCTGGCGCCGAGATCCGGTACACAACCGACGGCACGGATCCGACGATGAGCAGCACGAAGTACGAGCGCCCCTTCCGCGTCGCAGTGGCCGCGGTCGGCACGAAAGTCACCGCGCGCACTTTTACGACCACCGGACGTGCGAGCGCGCCTCGCGCCGCAACGTTCACGCAAACCACCCACCGACCGGCGGACAACCTCGTCGTCGTTCAGCCGGGTTTGCGGTACCAGTACTACGAGCGCTCGGTGCGGTCCGTGCGCGCGATCGATACGCTGCCCCAGACGCGTGAGGCGATGGTTCCCGGCGTCGGGCGCAAGGGCGATGAGACCGCCGAGCGATACGCGCTGCGTTTGAGCGGCTACATCCGTGTTCCGGTTGATGGCATGTACGAATTCGCGCTCTCGTCGGATGACGGCAGCAATCTCGAGATCGGCGACCGGGTCGTGGTGAACAACGACGGCGCGCACGGTGACGAGCAACGCACCGGCATGATTGCGCTGCGAAAGGGACTCCATCCCATCATGGTTCGCTACTTCCAGGGCGGCGGGGGAGCGAGTCTCTCGCTCCGGTATCGCTGGAGCGAAAAGGATCCCTGGATGACGGTACCGGACAGCTGGTTCGTCCTCGCCGCACTACCGGTACGCTGACCGAAGCTGCCATCGCGGTGGCCAGGTCCCGCGTCCCAGGTTCTTGTGGGACTGATAGACATCGCCTAACGCGAAGTATCACGCAAGGCGGGCGCGGCGCTTCCTCCGATCGAAAGCAGGGAATCGAGCCGGGATGCACGAGCGACCTGTAACAACGTTCCGAACAGGGTGTCGGCGGCCGCAGCCTCACGACGATCGGACAGGGCGCTCCAGAGCTCCCCACCCGCGAGCAGGTAAGCGAACGGAATCGTGGCCGACGGCCGGTCGATCCAGGCGCCACGTTTCACAATTGCCCGAGGTCCCCCGAAGCTGCGCCACAATTCCAGGCTACGTGCCACGTCCAGCCAGCCGCTCCCGGCTACAAAGACGGTGTCCCGCGACGCGACCGGCGTTGGAACCACCTTGCGGGCCAGGCCCTGAGACAATGTGTTCCGGCCCAAACCGAGCATGTTGGCGTAACTCCCCGCGGTCCGGCTGATGTAAACCGGTCGCTCCGGCCACGTATCGGCGATCATGCGAAGGACAAGGAGGTCGCTGCGCTCGAGGATGCCGCCTCCCTGCACCTGCGGTAGCGCGCGCGGATCGATCCGGATGTCCAGCCCTCTTGCCTGGACCAGCAGCGGTTCCGGCACGATCAGGTATGGCGGTAGCGACTCGGCTTGCTGGAGCGTGAGCAGCAGCGGTGGACCGTTGGGACGGGGCCAGTTCCGATGTCGGTACACCTCGGGACCCCGTGCAGCGTCATATTCGTGAATGGGACGGCGGATCAGGCCACGCGCAAACCAGTCGGTGTTCAGGAGCGAGGTCACAGCGACGGTCACGTCCCGGCGCACGCCCTCCACCTCCTGCGCATACCAGAGCGGGAACGTGTCGTTGTCACCTGCGGTCACGAGCACTCCGTAGGGTTCCACGGAGTTCAGCAGGTCGCGCGCGAACGACGACGTAGTCTCGTCGTTGCGCCGTGAAGCTGCTGACAGATTCCCGACGAGTGGTGCCGCTGCCAGGAGCAGGATCGGTGAAGCCATCGCGAGCCGGCGCCGATTCTTGAAGTCAACATCGCCAACCTGTCCCAGTCCCGCCGCCAGTGATCTCCATAACCAGACGAGACCAAGAGCCGCCCACACTCCCCACGCCGAGTAGCTCCACAGGAAGAAGTAATCACGGTCGCGCACTTCACGCTCAACCGGAAGCTCGGGTGCCTGCGAAGCGCCGTAGCGAAAGTTCAGGTAGTACACCAGGACCAC
>DATMBT010000623.1:0-4758 GCA_035559475.1 Gemmatimonadaceae bacterium | reverse complement strand
GATTTCCGCATGCATGCTGACCCTGACAGGGACGCGACGCGCCAGGAACACCTAACGCGTGATCCTCTACTTCACGCTCTGTTTCGTCATTACCTGGGCACTCTACTTCGCGGCCAACGCGACGACGGTCGCCGTGGCGCGAATGACGCTGGCCTACCTCGGCGTCTTTACACCAGGCATCCTTGCCCTCCTGCTGACGTACCGTGAGGGTGGGGCAGCCGCGGTGAAGGCGCTGGTCGGGCGACTGTTTCGCTGGGACGTAGGCGTCCGATGGTACGTGTTCGCACTCTTCTTTGTCTTTTCGGTCAAGCTGGTCGTGGCGCTCATACTGCGGCTCGGCACTGGTGAGTGGCCCATCTTCGGCCGTGACCCGGTCTTCCTCCTGTTCGCGGGCGCGATCAGCTCGACAATCCTCGGTGGCCAGGCCGGCGAGGAACTCGGCTGGCGCGGATATGCCCTCCCCAGACTGGCGCGGAGCGTCGGCCTCGGCCCGGCAAGCCTGGTGATCGGCGTGATCTGGGCCGCCTGGCACATACCGCTGTTCTTTATCCTCGGCGCCGATACCGCAGGCCAGTCATTCCCGCTCTATGTCATCCAGGTGACCGGGTATTCGGTCGTGGCCGCGTGGCTTTACATGAAAACGGGCGGGAGTCTCCTGCTGGCCATGTTGCTTCACGCGGCCGGCAACAACACGAAGGACATCGTTCCGTCCATGGTGACGGGCGCCAGCAATCCGTGGACGTTCCATGCGTCGCCGGTTGGGTGGTTGTCGGTCGGACTGATCTGGGTGTGCGCCGCGTGGTTCCTGTTCGACATGCGACGCGACACGTTCGTGGCGCAACTCTCGCCGGTGACACCATGAAAAACGTCTGGCTCGCGGTCCGAAGCATTACCTGGACGTTGCTCCTGCCCGGACTCGTTGCGTTCTATGTCCCCTGGCGCTTCTTCGGCTTCAATCAGGTGGCGTTCACTCCTGAAGCACCCTTTCAGGCGCCTGGGTTCGTGATGTTCATCCTGGGTGTCGCGCTGCTGGTCGCGTGCATCTGGGAATTCGCGCGCAGTGGCAAGGGCACGTTGTCACCGGCAGATCCGCCGAAGGAACTGGTCGTGCAGGGGCTCTATCGTTATGTGCGGAACCCGATGTACCTCGCCGTAAGCCTCATCCTCATTGGCGAGCACATGATGACGCATTCCTTTGGGCTGTTCGTCTACTGGGCCATCTGGTTCGCGATCACCAATGTCTTCGTCATCTTTGTCGAAGAGCCCGCGCTCCGGCGGCAGTTCGGCGAGCCGTACCGTGAGTACACTCGCACTGTCCGCCGCTGGATACCCCGGTTCGTGCGAAGCGCAGCCCACAAAGCGTAGAGCGATCCGACAGCGACCCCCTGTGCGCACAACGCTTCGCCGCCTACGCTAGATCATGGACTGGTTCATCAAGGCGTTCATTCGCGCATCGCTGCTCTGGTTCGCCGCCGGCATCATCCTCGGCGTTGCGATGGCGGCGCAACCCGCCTGGGTCGTGTATCGCCCGGCCCATGCACACATGAACGTGGTGGGTTTCCTCACCATGCTCGTGTTCGGCGTTGGCTACCAGCTCCTGCCACGGCTGTTCGGCCACCCGTTGCACAGCCGGACGCTGGCGATCTGGCACCTCTTCCTGGCCAACATCGGGCTGGGTGGCATCGTGATCGGGTTCCTCCTGCAGCCGCACGCCGCCTCGTTAGGCCGCGGACTCACGGCGGGTGGCGGGACGGCGTTCGCCCTTGGCGCCATGTTCTGGGTGTGGAACCTCTGGCACACGTTCAATGCCGCGGATGCGCGTGCGCGTGCCCGGGCCGAATCCGGGCGAACACCGTTACCAACCTCGGACGAGTAGGGCGAGTCTCGACGAAGGCCACATTCGACGGGCGACGTCTCGGATGCCGAAGGCCCCGCACTCTTTGGACGCGGATCAGCGCGGAACCTCGCGAATCTCCGCGGATCGCCCCGCACCATTCTTCGTCTCGGTCCCGCTTCGACTGCCTGAAAACTCTGGGGAGGCAATCCGCCCAGCTTCGCGGAAATCCGCGCCCCAGAAATTGCGTGGCCGGTCGACGAGTGGCGTAATCTGAGTATTGCTGCGATTCGGGCCAGGTGACATCGTTCCTGGCAGTCCCCTGAGGAGCCACGATGGTCGCAGCGCACGCGAGGCCGGAAACCGTTTTCAGCGTCCTGGGACAAGCCGCCCGGAGACGCAGCGCGCTCAGCCTGTCCGCTCAGCTCATCCTGAGCAGCGGTGTTGGGGTGTCTATCCTGGTCTTCGCACCCCAGTGGTGGTCGCTGGCGTTCCTGGCCGGATGGTCCGCTGCCTATGCCGCGTGGGGACTCGTGGCTCGGGTCGTCGAGGCGAGGGAAACGCATCCACGTTCACTCGACGCGCTGCTGGTTACCATCGCGGCCGCCGGCACTGCGCTGGCCGTCGCCGGTATCATTGGCATTGGCCTGGCGTTCTACACCGGGCACGCCGGCGGAATCAAGAACGCGTGCGGTGAAGGCTCCACCGACAAGCGCTGTCGCGCCTTTGCCCATCCCACGCCGGTGAGCGGACCGCTGATTCGTTAGGCTTTCAGCGAGGGCGCCGAAGCCGGGGCAAGCATCTCCGGCGCTTCAGCCTCGCGCAGTGCCGCCCGTCGGGCGATGGCGACCGTGGACGCCGCGAAGATGACACCGAGCGGCACGGTGTTGAACATGACCGAGTTGTTCATCGTCGTGAGCAAGGGCAACGCGGCACCACCCAGCGCGCCCCACAACGCGGCCCGGGGCACCGACAGATCCTTGAGGGATTTCCGGCGTTCCGCGGATGAAAGAATCACCGCAAACACAGCACCCGACATGAACCCGACCATCCCAACGAGGCCGGCGAGACGCCACGGCTCCTCGCCCTGGTCAATCTGTTGGGGATCAACAGCGCCGATGATGCTGGTGAGGATGAAGATCAGCGTGGCCCAGCCAACGCCCCACGTCAGGCCGACGCCGAGCATGCCGCGGAGTTTGCGAAGAAGGCTGGACACGGGAAACGGGAATCGGGAATCGTTCTGCTCGAATTAACCGAAGGGCGCTGAAACAGAAAAGGGCGACGATGACGTCGCCCCCTCTGCGTTCGCGTTTCGGGCATCAGCCCTTCAGCGGTCGATTCAGCTCGGTCCGGTAGAGATCGGGATCGTTTCCCGTCTCCGGCCCTGCGCTGTAGACCTCCCAGAGGTCGGGTGCCGCGGCGTGACCGTTTTTCTTGATCCACTCTTCGAACTCGCCCCACGCCGAGCCGAGTCCCTCGTAGCCGCCGCGGTATGTGGTGCGAACGACTTTCGCGGCGGGCAGGGCACCTGGTTTCACCCGTCCGCTCGCCTTGACCTCTGCAGCGACGGGGACGCCGATCTCGAAATCGAAGACGGCGGGATCCATGCGGAAGTGATGCGAGAACCAGGGACCTGTTGGCGTGATGCCCTGCGCCTTGAGGGTCGACATCAGTTCGTTCAGTCCCGGGCCCATCGCGTTCTGGATCTCACTTCGCGGAATCGTGAGGTGGATGACGGCGGCGGGTTGGGGCTCAGTCTGGATGATCTTTGGTTCGTCAAGCATGGGATAATCCTCTCGATGGTTGTAAGCGTAACAGAGGGATGTCAGATGTCGGAGGTCAGATGTCGGAGGTCAGATGTCGGAGCTTGAAGGCGATCTGATCGGATCAATTCTGTTGGCAGTTTATCCGACCTCTGACATCCGACCTCCGACCTCCGACCATCCGGTCAGGTCATCGTTCCGAGATACTCGTCCAGCCGCTCATACCCTATCGTCATCCCGTCCTTCATTCCCGTGCCTAACGCGGCGTCGCGGTCCTTCTTCGACGCATACCGGATCGTCATGACGACCGTCGTCTGGCCGCCCGACTCGGTCAACTCCAGGATGTTGGTCGCCACGGGCCACGGATCGCCCCAGGATTCGGTGCTCACGACGCGCGACGGTGGGGTGACTTCCTTGACCACGCCCGTGATCGTGATGCCCTGCCCGCCCGGCTTGCTCCAGGTGTAGCGGATTTCACCACCAACACGCAGGTCGTTCTTGCACTCCGACATCGTCCAGCCGTGTGGTCCCATCCAGTGAGGCATGTGCTTGCAGCTCGTGTACGCCTCAAAGACCAGCGTGCGCGGCGCATCGAAGGTGCGGGTCACGACAACATCCGTGTCACTCGGCGTCGTGAACGTCGTGGCGTGCTTATTTGTGGCGGGCATTTTTCCTCCTTTCCTTTGCGTTGAGTTGTGCGAGATAGAAGTCGAGTCGCTTGTAGCTCTCATCCCAGAACTGCCGGAAATCGCTGGCCCATTCAGCGACCTCTTTCAGCGGCGCCGCGTCCAGGCTGCACGGACGCCACTGCGCGTCTCGCCCGCGCGAGATCAGGCCTGCCTTCTCCAGGACCCGAAGGTGCTTGGATATCGCAGGACCACTCATCGCGAACGGCTCGGAGAGCTCCTTCACGGTCGCTTCTCCTGAGGCGAGCCGGGCCAGGATGGCGCGGCGCGTAGGATCGGCGAGGGCGGCGAAGGTGACGCTGAGTTGATCAGGAGCCATCGTATCTAACCTGTTGGTTATTTAACCCATGGGTTAATTAACCCGCCAGACAGCGCCCGTCAAGGACGTATCTTGAGCACAGCGCACGAGGAGCCGGACCCATGCAACGAGTCGCCGCCCTGTACGACATCCACGGCAACCTGCCGGCCCTCGAGG
>DATMBT010000622.1:0-19655 GCA_035559475.1 Gemmatimonadaceae bacterium | reverse complement strand
CGGCGTCATTGCCACGGCGCGGAACGGCGACGCGTGAGCGGACGCACACTCTTCGCACGTTCCTTTTACCGCGAGATAACGGTTCAGCCATCCGTCTCCGGTTGACTTCCGGTCCGGTGTACCGGACTCCATGTAGTCCTGCGCGTCAAAATGCGAACGTGTCGCACTCGGGCTTCCCACGGCGTGAATCGGTGCGAGCAGGCCATCGCGATACAACTTCTCGAATGGTTGCAACGCCGGGTGAAGTCCGAAGAATCCGTCAAGGTCGAGCGCGGCATCGTCCGAGCCCGATCGCGGCCGCGGAATGGCGATGTTTGGACGGGCAGCGTAATACGCGCGCTCACCGTGCGGCACGATCATGTTCAGGCCGTCGGCGGCGCCGCGCTGGAACAGGCAGATGAGGATCTTTCCCTTGCGCGCCCCCCGCAGTTCGGCGGCAAACGTCGCGCGCCTGAGGAAACTCGGGCTCAGGCCCAGGGTCACGAGCGCCAGTGCGCCGTCACGAACGAAGACTCTGCGCTGCATAACGATGCTCCGGGTTATCGGCGCTGGAATTCGGGGCTGCCAAGGGCGAGCCCTATGACCTGCGGAAGCCCGCTGAGTTGCGGTAGCCGCTGGAACCCGCCTTGCCGGCCACCGCGCCCCGGGCGTGGACGTTCCATCATCCCGGGGTCGGTGTTCGTATCATCGGCCAGCCCTGCCGAATCCGCGCTGGCACGCTCCATGAGCGGGTTGTTGCCGCTCGCCAGGATTTCCCGTGTCTCCGGCGATGCCCGTCCTGTCAGGAACGCGTCGATGACGGCATCCACCTGTCTGGCGCGGGGAGCGTTTACCAGTCCGGTGTACGGTGTCCATCCACGGAGCGGGGCCCCGGGCACGCGGCCGCTCGCGACTACGATGCCGAGGTTGATCCGGTTCAGGATCGCGCCGGTGTTCATCCAGGCGGATCCGGTCTCGGGCCAGCCGTTAGGCGCCTGGTGACCGTACAGCGGCTGTCCAAGCCGCCCCACCAGTCCCGCCGAAAATGGCGTGGTGTCGGCGCTCGCGCCCAACGCCCTCAACGCACTGACCGTGACCTCGAATGGGGACTTCACTTTTGAGCGGTACGCAGCCTTGGAGAAAAACTCGGGTGACGTCACGATGACCCGGACCACTTCGCGGATGTCGCCGTCCGTTCGCCTGAACGTGGCGGCGGCGCGCTCCACAAGGTCTTCGGGTGGCTCGTCGCTGACGAACCGGATCACGAGCTTCCGGCTGATGAACGTCGCCGTTGACGGGTGCCGGCTCACGATATCCAGGACCTCTTCACCGTCCTCCATGCCGCGGCCGCCCTTGAGCTTGTGGCCGAGCACGACTTTCGGTCCCGCGTCGTGTGCCTGGGCGCGGAAGGTGAATCCGCCGCCGCCCTGCCGTGGCGGATCGACGCTCCATCCGGTGAGTGCGCGCGCGACTTCAATCACGTCCTGCTGGGTGTAGCCGCCGTCCACACCAAGGGTGTGGAGCTCCAGGAGTTCACGGGCGTAGTTCTCATTGAGGCCCCGCGGGCGCCGCTGCTGCAACTGCTCGACCGCGGCCCGCTGCGTGGGGTCCATCCGTTGAATGCGGCGATTGACGATCGCGTTTCTGACCCGACCGCGCCCGGCTCCCCGACCACCCAACGTCGGTTGGCCGCTGTCGGCCACCGACTGCGCATTGTCGAGATACATGAGCATGGCCGGGCTTTTCGCGACCGACCCGAGCAGGTCCCTGAAGCGTCCTAACGAATGCGGGCGGATGGTGCGCTCGCTGTATTCAGGCAGGTAGTAGCGTAGCTGTCCCTTGCCGATGAAGACGTTGAAGTGGTTTTCCCAGAAATCCGTCATCACTTCGGCGAGTTGGCGCTCGCTGGTCACCGCACGGGCGACCTTCGCCGACAACAGGTCGTTGACGAACTCGCGGCTGGCCTGCGCACCTCGGCGGATCGCCAGGCTGTCCGAGCGCGTGAGCATCGTATCTCCCCGCAGCCGAGCCTGGGCCAACTGCACACCGGGCGGTGGGTAGTCGCGGATCAGGTCAGCGCCGCTCCGTCGCAGGGACGGGAACGACTCAGCCAGGACTCGATCCATCTCCCGATCGGCGACGCGCTCCGGCCGCAATTGCTCATCGATAAACCTGTCGACGCCCATGGCGACGACCCGGTCCATGTCGCCCGGCCTGGGACCGAATGCAAGCCGGTTGAGGGCATGAGCCGCCTGTTCGCGAGCCGTGAGTTCACGGTACCCCGCGGCGACTCGTTCAACCGTTGCAGAGACTGAGTCGGCGGTCCAAGCCAATCCCGCCAGCAGGACAGTCCCAGTTAATACCAGCGATCCGGCTCGACGCATGGCTACCTCGGTACCGGGTGACTGGAAAGTGAGACGGGGGGCCCCTCCAGACCGTTAAGGGCCCATGGGGAGCCACTCGGTTTTGCTGGGTCCACTGCTGGAACTGGGGCTGGCGCAGAGTGCATTCAGCACCAGCTCCAGCCCCAGTAATCTGCCCCCGCAAACAGTACTGACAAACCAGCTCGCAGTTACCCGGAGAGCATGTACCCCACGCCTCGTACTGTTTGCACGAGGCTCTGCTCACCTTCGACGTCGACCTTCTTCCGGACATAGTTGATGTAGACGTCGACGATGTTCGTGGTGGGGTCGAATTCCTGCTTCCAGACCGCCTGTGAGATCTGCTCGCGGGTCACCGCCCGACCGGCGTGGCGCGCCAGATACTCGAGCAACGCGTATTCCTTCTGCGTCAGGTTGATCTCCCGGTTTCCGCGTCTCACGTCGCGCGAAAACGGATCCATGACGAGGTCACCCACTTTCAACATCGCCTGGTCAGCACGCAGGGCAGAGCGACGCAGCAGGGCACGGACTCTCGCGAGCAGTTCGTCGTAGCTGAATGGCTTCGCCAGATAATCGTCAGCGCCGGCATCGAGGCCTTCAACCTTGTCCGGCACAGTGTCACGAGCGGTCAGCATCAGGACAGGCGCGGTGTACGCGCGCGACCTGAGTTCTCTCGCGACCTGGTACCCGTCCTTGATCGGCAACCCGATATCAAGTATCAGGAGGTCGGGCCGCCTATCGAGTGCCGCAGCGAGTCCCGCCTCACCGTCGCCGGCGGTGCTCACGGAATACCCGTTGTCAGAAAGTGTGCGCTCCAGCACGTTCAACACGTCGGGCGCGTCTTCGACGACCAGGATGCTCGCCGTTCGGAAAGTTTCGGTTGCAGTCATTGCCTAGAAAAGATCGAGTCCGTTGCGCCTGCGGACAACCGCTTCGTGGCCGATTCCTTCATTACCAGAATTGGCAGGTCTGCCGGGTAGGTCCGTTCCTTGAGCGTGTCGAGCCTTCTCCCCCGTGCCATCCAATCGAATCCAGGCGGGCGTACGTGCTGGGCTGGTGGCAGCAGCCGCTACTGCCGGCGCCATCACAGGATTTAGCCTCCGCCACGACGTCTGGGTAACGCCGTTCGTTTCGCTTGGCATCCAAGTGCTTCAGGGGCTGGGACTAACCAGTCCACCCCGTATTGTGTCCTCGCTCGCCGGAATTGCGGCGCACGTAGCGTGGATGGTGGTATGGGGAATCGGCTTCGGGCTATTGGCCCATCGTAAGACACCGGCCACGGCCGCCCTGTTGGCACTCGGGATCGGCGTCGTGGCGTCGCTGTCCGCGCAGATCATCCGGCCTGCGCTCGGCGCCGTCAAGTTCGCCGCCTTGCCGGCAGCACAGGCCGTGCTGTGCGTCGTGCTCCTATCCGTTGGCTTGATGGCGGGACGCGCACTGTCGGCAACCGACTGAACCGCTCCCGCCGCCTGACGACGCTCGGGACGACGCGCTCCGCGCGTTGCACAGTCGTTATGGAACTCCGCGATTCCAATTGTGTCCGATTAATCGCATGCGGGGTCTACCGCATTAGAGGTGTCTGACTCCAGGTGATCGACGGCGAGCACACCGGCGCGCCGGAGCTCACAGGATCGGAACACCACACAAGGGGGCTGGAGGAGATGGATGTCCTCGTCATGCTCGAGGAGATGTCCGAACACTCCACTGTTCTTGCTCACGTGAACTCCGTACCAAGTCCGCTCAACTCCGAAAAGCCAACGCGGGATGTGGTGACGCTGTACGGCGAAGCCACCCCGGAGTCGCTGGCAATGGCGTTGGCGGCGGCGATGGAGTCGCGACGAGACACCGTGGAACGTGTCGACGTGATTCGCCACCTCGGGCTTTGGCCGGAGCGAGGTGCGGTTGGAGATGCGGCGTGGCGGGATGAACGAACCGGAAGGCTCGTCACCCGCGACCTCTCCATTTCGCACGACGTTATCCGGGAAACGGCGAGTCAGTTGCTGCAGGAGTGTGGAGCGACCATTCGTCGCTTGGTCGCAGGCCTGTCCATGCCGGACTGGCCGGAAGGATCCCGACGGGCGATCAGCTTCACGCTGACATCGCACGCCATGTTGCCGACGGGTGCCGGAGCTCGAGTGGATTCGCTCCTCGAGCACTATCGCCAGTCCGACGGTTTCACCTTTGACAATGATGGAGACTGATAACCACGATCCAGATCCGTCTGATAGAAGAGGCCGCGAGCAGAGCTCGCGGCCTTTTTTCTTGCCATGATCCTCGCAACGGAAACGCGCGGATCCATACGGATGAGTTCTTTGGGGGGTGGAAGGGCCCAATTCTTTTGCTCCTTCACGCCAGTCGATCGTACTTGACGCGGTCAGGGTTGCGGAACAGGCTACCCAAAGAACCGTTCAGCGAGGATCGCCCGTATGAAGGAATACAAGGCAGGGGACATCAGAAATGTCGCGGTAGTTGGACACGGGGCCAGCGGAAAAACGACACTCGTCGACACGCTGGCCTTCGTGTCCTCCTCCAGCAAGAGACATGGCACCATCAAGGACGGTACCACCCTCACCGATCACACACCCGAAGAGATCGAGCGAGGGTATTCGATCAACGTTTCGTGTGCGTTCGCCGAGTGGCAGGGTGTGAAGATCAACCTGATCGACACGCCCGGTTACCTGGACTTCCAGGGCGACGCCATCGCCGGGTTGGCCGCAGCGGACGGAGCCCTTTGTCTCGTATCCGCGACTGCCGGTGTTGAAGTCGGCACCGAAAAGATGTTCGCCGCCGCGATGGCGTCGAATGACCCGGTCCTGTTCGTGGTCAGCCTGATGGACAAGGAGCACGCTCACTTCGAGCGCGCGTACCAGCAGATCAAGGACCGGCTCACCAGCAAGGTGGTCCCGGTCGAGGTCCCCATCGGTGCCGGGATGGGATTCCGAGGCGTCATCAACCTCTTCACCCGCAAGGCCTACGTCTACAAGGCTGGCTCACGCTCGGGGGAATACGAAGAAACGGAGATCCCCGAATCAGAGCAGGACAATGTCGAGCGCTATTACCAGGAGCTCATCGAGGCCATCTCCGCGACTGACGACGCGATGCTCGAGCGTTACCTCGAGGGCGGGGAGATCGGACGCGACGAGGCAATCCAGGGCATGAAGGAGGCGATGAAGCGCGGTGACCTCTTCCCGCTCTTCTGCGTGTCCGCCGACCACATGATCGGTATCACGGCGCTCCTGACCGAGATTGTGCAGCTCATGCCGTCCGCATTCGAGATGGAGGAACTCCACGCGTTCAAGGGCGCCGAGGGTACGAAGACCGTCGAGATCCACGCCGTCGACACGAATCCGTTCGCGGCGCTGGTGTTCAAGACGCACTCGGAGCCGCACATCGGTGACGTGTCGTTCTTCCGCGTCTTTTCGGGACGCGTCGTGAACGGGCAGGAGGTCTTCAACGCCACGCGCGACGGCATCGAAAAGCTCGGGCACCTCTCGGTGGCGCAGGGAAAGGACCGCATCGAAGTCCCCGCGTTATGCGCCGGCGACATCGGGTGCGTGGCGAAGCTGCGGAACACCCACACCAATGACACGCTGTCCACGAAGGAGCACCCCGTCCGACTCCCGCAGGTCCGCTTTCCGGAGTCACTCGCCGAGTTCGCCGTGCATGCGACGGCCCGTCACGACGAGGAGAAGCTGCAGTTCGGCTTGCACCGGCTGCATGACGAGGACCCCACGTTCGGCACCCACTACAACGCCGAGACGCACCAGACGATCATCGCCGGTCTCGGGGAGCGCCACGTCGAGGTGGCGATGGCACGCCTCAAGAGAAAATTCGGCGTGTCAGCGGATCTCGGACGTCCCAGGATTGCCTATCGCGAGACGCTGCTGGGGAAGGGCGAAGGACAGGGGAGGCACAAGAAGCAGACCGGCGGTCGCGGGCAATTCGGGGACTGCTGGGTGCGAATGAAGCCGTTGCCGCGCGGCAGCGGCTACAAGTTCGTTGACGAGATCGTCGGCGGCTCCATCCCGTCCAAGTTCATTCCCGCAGTGGACAAGGGCATCCAGGAATCCGCCGTGCGGGGCGTCCTGGCGGGTTACCCCATGGTGGACTTCGAGGTCGAAGTGTTCGACGGGTCGTATCACTCGGTGGACTCGAACGAAATGTCGTTCAAGATGGCCGGCATCCAGGCGTTCAAGACCGTCGCGCCGAAATGCAAACCGGTCCTGCTCGAGCCGATCGATGAAATCACGGTCACGACGCCTGACGAGTACCTCGGCGACGTGATGGGCAACCTGTCAGCTCGTCGCGGGCAGATCCTGGGAACGGAATCGGCCAACGGTGGCGGCTCCGTTGTTCGCGGTCACGCACCGCAGGCCGAGCTCCACCTCTACGCCACCGACCTGAATTCAATGACCCACGGTCGCGGAACATTCACGCGTCGGTTCCATGGGTACGAGCAGATGCCGCCCGACGCAGCCAACAAGGTCATAGACGAGGCGTCGAAGGAGAAGAAGGAGGAGGTGGAGGTCGAGTAAATTGCAGAGTGCAGATTGCAGATTGCAGATTGCGGACCGGGAACTGGAAACCTCCAGCTCTTCGATCTGCAATTTGCAATCTGCATTTTGCGATCTGCATTCTTCAGTTCCTCTGTCCCCGTATGATCGTCGCCGCAACCCCGACGCCGTAGACGTCAGGCGATCCGGGAGCGCCAAAGAGCTGCACCATCAACCGATCAGTCGGTGACGACAGCGTCGTCCAGGTGGCGCCGTTGAAGTGCAGGAGCACGCCGTCCTCACCGGCCGCCAGGACGTCCGTAGGTCCGGTGCCCCACACCGTGCGCAACGCCTTAGTCGTTGGGCTGGGCATCGCGTACCAGCGAACGCCATCGTAACGCAGGATCGTCCCGGCCTCACCCACGGCGAAGAGGTCATTACCCGCGCTTCCCCAGATTCCGCGCAGCAACTCCTGCGTGGGCGTCGTCATGCGTTGCCAACTGCCGCCATCGAAATGCAGCACGACTCCGGAATCGCCAACGGCATAAACGTTCCCCGCTGACAATCCCCACACGTGCCGCAGGAATCCGGTCGTGGTGCTCGCCATGGTGCTCCAGCCGACCGAGGTCGAAATGAGGATGGTTCCGAACTCGCCCACGATGTATGCGAGGTCCGGACCAGCCACCCACACTGACCGCAGCAAAACACTGCTCGGGCTCACCTGCCGAGTCCACGTGCCCCCGTTGTAATGGAGGATCGTGCCCGTGTCGCCAACGGCGTACGCGTTGCTGCCGCTGTTTCCATGAAGACCAAACAGCCCGTGCGACGGCGGGAAAGGTTCCTGAGTCCACCCCGTCTGGCCGCGCCGGAAAACCACTCCGCCCGCGCCGGCCGCCCACGTCGGACCGCCGGCGACTCCCCACACGGTCAACAGTGCAGGGGACGTCGTCTCAGTTGTCCACGAATTGTCGGCGCCGCGAATCACGGTGCCATCCCAGCCAGTCGTGACAATCTTTCCTGCGTTGTCGCCCCACAAACCACGCAGGTTTTCGCCCGAGCCCACGTTCTGCGCACGCGACCAGGTGTTGCCCGTCAGCCGAAGGATCTCGCCGGTGTTTCCCACCGCGTAGGCATCACCCGGTCCCCGCCCCCAGACTCCAAAAAGGTTGCGCTGGGTTCCCGAAGGGGCCTCGCTCCAGGTGTTGCCGTCGTAGTGCAGCATGGTGCCGCCGATTCCCACGGCCCAGATGTCATTCGCACTGGAACCCCAGATGCCGAGGAGCAGGGCTCCCGACGGTGAAGGGACCGGCGACCAGGTGGTGCCGTCGGAATGCACAATCGTTCCGTTCTGGCCGACGGCCCAGAGGTCCGTGGATGACGAACCCCAGATTCCCCAGAGCTCCCATCCGCGTGCACTGGAGATGATAGACCACGCGGTGCCATTCCACCGGAGCACGGTACCATCGATACCAGAGGCGTAAACCTCGTTGGCGGAGCGTCCCCACACGTCGAGAAGCGCATTGCTCGTCGGGCTTTGCATGGCGCTCCAGCCCGACGCGGTTCGCCGGAAGATCATTCCTCCCGTGCCAACAGCGAACACGTTCGTGGCGCTCGAACCCCAGACGCCGGTGAAAGACTCTTCTGTTGGCATCTTCACGAGTTGCCAGCCCGCGCCCGTGGATTCCAGGATGATGCCGGCCTGGCCAACCACTATTGCAAGAGGTGACGTCGCATCTGCCCAGACGCCAAGCATGGAGGCGTCGGTGATTCCCTCGCGCTCGATGCTCCAGGACCGCGATGCGGGTGCCGTTGCGGTCACCGACACGACGGACTGGGCCCGTATGCCGCCGGCCTCTCCGAGAATCGTTGCGGTGCCGCTGGCGATGGCGCGCGCCTCACCCGAGGCGGATACGGAAACGACGCGAGTGTCCGACGAGGACCACGTCACCGTACTCGGTACCGGCTGTCCGGTCGAATCCCTGAGGATCGCTTGCAGCTGCAATGTCGAACCAGCGATGAGGAACGCGCTCGCGGGCACGACGTCGAGCGTCTTTAACGGGCCGTCAGCCGGGCCGCTTGGGTCATCGTCACAAGAGACCGCCAGCAGGACGCAGAAGAGCGCGCGAGAGATTCTCCGCGCGTGCGATACAGTGAGAACGATTCGTTCCTCCCGAGGGCGTCCTGCTTCCTAGACCTTGTGGAAGCTGGACCTCGCAGCCTCACGCTGGTCGGCTGCTTCGTACACCTGAAAGTCCGAGAAGAACGCAGGCGCCTCGGCCTTGAGGATCCGGACCACGGCAACCGCCATTCGACGGATCTCGAGTTCGGCGCCCTCACCGGCGCGCAGCTCGAGCATCGTGCGCCACGCTCGCACGTTGGCCGTCGCCAGGATCTTGGTCTCGGTCGAGTTGGGGAGCACGCCGCGTGCGGCCTCCCTCGCCATCTTGCGGCGATGAACCCGGTCATCCACCCACGCGTAGCGCTCCATGAGTTGCTCGACCAGCGCCACGTAGGTTCGCTGTGCCTCATCCATCTGCGCCTGCCAGCGCGCTTCGAGGGCCTGGTCGCCGATGATTGCCGGCGGTACGACGAAGTCGGCGACTGACTCGTCCACGTACCGCTGGCTCAACTGCGAATACGCAAATCCGGCTCGATGCCGCACCAGTTCGTGCGTCAGCGACCGGCTCACGCCTTCGAGGAGGAGCGAATAGTTCGCGTGCTCCAGGACGCTGCCATGCGCCTGTTTCTTGATGTTCTCGAGGTACTCCGCCGTGGTGCGGTTCGCGGGGTTCCGTTGGCTCATGTAGCACAGCCGGCCCGCGAACTCCGCCAGCCGCTCTCCGTCGCTGCTTTCACCGAGCCACTGGACGCGGAGGTGATCGGGTTCGACAAACGCGGGTCGCGCCAGGACCGAGATGCGAGGCTCGCGGAAATACATGTGACGGGTGGTGTGCTGGTCGCGTGGAAGGGGAGGCCGTAAAGGCGCCAGAAAACTAATCGGCTTCGGCGTTGACTGCCGACGTCGTTCCGGCTCGAGGCTCACCTTGCCCGCGTCCGGTTGGGCGCATAGGGTGACACCGGAGGGCGGAACGCCGCCAATTCGGTGGCGCCAACCCGGCTGAGGGCTGCCATGGCGATTCCCGGAGTCACGTTAGGCGCGGCGAGGGCGCTGCTCGTCGCCGGCGGGCTGCTGCTCGTCTCTGGCGCCGGACTCGCCCGCGGGGTCGCCACCCGTGAGATCCAGTCTGTTTCCGTTCGCGACGATACGACGTTCGCGGGCATGGTGGCGCGGCTGTCGGAACCGGCCGGCTATTTCGATTCCGACAACCTCATCTCGAACGAGACCTCCTACCTCCACGCGGTCAGCCACCTGCGCGCGGGAGGCGTAAAGGGCGGCGCTTACATCGGCGTGGGCCCGGACCAGAACTTTTCGTACATCGCGGCGATACGACCCACGATCGCGTTCATGATCGACATTCGGCGCGACAACCTGCTCATGCACCTGATGTTCAAGGCGCTGTTCGAGCGATCGCAGAACCGGTTCGAATTCCTCAGCCGGTGGACGGGCCACTCCGTTCCCGCGGATTCAAGAACGTGGGACGACGCCCCCATCGCGCAGATCCTCACCGCCATCGACCAGCTCGACGTCGACGCGAACAGGCCCGAAACCGATTCGCTGCTCGCCACGATTGGCCGATACGGTGTTCCACTCTCCCTTGAGGATTCGGCGAACATCCGGCGCTTTCACGGAGAGTTCGTCCGCTACGGCCTCGACCTTCGGTTCACGAGCACAGGCCGCTCTCCCCGGTTCTACTATCCCACGCTGCGCCAGCTCATTCTCGAGCGCGACCTCGACGGCCGGCAGTCGAGCTACCTCGCGAACGAAGCGGACTGGCGATTCGTGAAGGACCTCGAGGCGCGGAACCGGGTTATCCCGGTCGTGGGGAACCTGGCCGGCGGGCGTGCGTTCCCCGCGATCAGCCGGGAGGTCACGGCCCGCGGCGAACGGGTGTCGGCCCTCTACGTCTCCAACGTCGAGATGTACATCTGGCGCGACGGAACCTTCGGTACGTTCGCCGCCAATGCCGCCAGGCTGCCGCACGACGATCGATCGGTGATCATCAGGTCATTCTTCGGCGGCGGATTCGGCCAGTCACACCCGTTGCAACGCGATGCTCACTTCAGCACACAGCTCGTTCAGGACCTGAGCGACTTCGCGCGCCGTCAGGCGCAGGGCTGGTCCTCGTACTGGGAACTGGTCACCGAGGGCAACCGCTAGCCGCGCTGCTGCTGTCCGCCAGCGGGCGGCTTGATGCGGACCGATGTCGTGTCCGTGATCCGGAACGAAAACGGTTGCTGCACGAGCTGCGGCACGTGGCGGTTCGCCATGGTCGCAGGCCGGAACCGCATGTAGGGCAGCGTGTTTTTCACGGCTCGCGCAAAGTCGACGTGCGTCGCGGCAATGACGCGAAACGTCAGCGTGTCTGCGTGGCCCAGCGTGTCCACGACGTATTGCACGATCACGGAGCCCTCGATCCTTCGCTTCAGCATGGACTCGGGGTACGCCGGCGCCGCGCTATTCTCAAAACGCACGACCGCGCTGTCCACCTGTAACTCCGTCATGATCGAGTCGCCTAACTGGATGGGCGGCTGCTCCTCCAGGGCCTTGGCGGCAGCGTCCGTATCTTCGGTCTTTCCGGCCGGCACCACCATTTCCATCCGCGGCTCGTCGCGCCGTGCCTCGGCTTTTGGTTGCTCAAAGCCCTCACCCGTTCTCATCGCCAGTGTGGTCCACGTAACGGTCTCGCGCTGAGGCCGCAGGCCCGCCAGGCGATCCTTCGGAATGAGATATTCGACTGGCGTGAACACCTCGGCCGGCTGAGGTCTCACTGGTTCGATATCGCGACTGAGGTAGACCCAGCCACCAATAAGCAACGCATGCGCCAGGGCGCTGACCCCGGCGCCTTCGAGCATCGTTGCAGTCGCTTCCGCGGCGCGTTGTGTTTCGAGGAGCCGCGCGAACAGCATGTGGTTGCCTCCTGGGCGGACTGCGCGCATCCACGCAGCCACTTCGTCAGTATTGCCGACCTGGTTCACCGAGGCAAGTGACGAAGGGACGAGCACCCTCTACGGCGCAACAACCGGCCCACAGGTGAGTTGGGGCGTTACTTCGAAACAACGTGGACGGGTTTCGGGGTGGCCCGATGTTTTACCCGGGCCGGAATCATCCGGCGTGCGCGCCAGCCAAGGAACAGGAGTAAGGCCCCGGCGAAGACGTGCTTGATCATGGCGCGCTTCCAGGCACTGTCGAACGCCGGCCGCCCTTCGGGAGGTACTGAGGCGCCTACCTGCATAACGTCGAGAAGAAACAGGGCACTCAACACGAACAGGCCCGCCCCGGCGGACAGGCACAACACCACGAGCAGGCGCTGCAGCGTGTGATGTTTCATGGCGCCTGCAACGACGAATGCCAACGCCAGTCCGAGAATGGGCTGCACGATGTAGCTGGAAAAGAGTCCCGCCGTCGCGAAACGCCATTGCACGCTCGATAGCTGAGGCGGCGGCACGCTGAGGAGGAAATCCGTCAATGGCACGATGACGAGCATTCCTGCCACGGCGTACAGCGGGCCCGCGAGGGCTTCGTCGGGATCGAGTCGGGTGCTCACGTTATGACGGGGGTTCGCTATGCGGAGTTGACGAGCCTTGCGTCACGCTAATCACAGATCCCCGAAAAAGAGAAACGGACCGGGGTCTGTGGCCCCGGCCCGTTACAGCAGCGCAAAGAAGGGGGGAAGCGCTGCAACTCCTGAAAGAATTGCTCGCCGAACCCGGCCCCAGATTGCTCCAGGCGCGATGTGGAGAGCGGGCGGGCTACCACAAAGCTTGACCGGGCCGGCGTGCGGTACATCACACAGGCAGTGTCCATGCCGCACTCGCGCTTTTGTAGGGTCCGCTTCCCAACTCTCAGTGAATCAACGAGTTGCCTGATGAGTGGTGCCGTCATCGATGGCGACCTGCCTGGGTTTTGAGTGTCGCAAAACCCGCCATTCGTCGCAGTTACGCTACAGCAACCCCGGGATGCCCCAGAAAGGCGTCGATCCGGTCCTTGTTGGCCTCCACGTCACCCTCGCCAAGTTCGACCAGCCGCCGCAGGTAGTCGATCTGGAACATCAGCAGGCTGAGGATGTCTGGACTCGTGGTGCGCCGGGTGCCAAGTCCGCGCGTGAGGTACCTGAATGCGCGTGGCAAACGCGGCTCGAAGTCACCGGCCAGTTTTCCCAGGTCACGCGAAGGGCGCAACACGAGTATTTCAACCAGGCGCATCCCCTCCCGATTTGAGGGAGGCAGTTCGTCGAGCAGTCGGTTCATCCGCTCGAGGCGCATGATGTCTTCGTCGATCAGGTCGAGGAAGATCGCGTTATAGAGGACGCTCAGCACCTGCGCCGGTGGTGGGTAGCCATGCGTGAGCGGACGGTCAGCTTCCTCACGCGAGCGCTGGTACCTGGTCGCGACGGTAAGGATGCGCGTGGCGCCGAGGTGCAACGCGGGTGACAGTGGCGCGGTCAGTCGAACGCCGCCGTCGCCGTACCACTCGGTGCCGACGCGAACCGCGGGGAAGAGCATCGGAAGCGCGGCTGACGCCATGACATGTTCCACTGAGAGCGACGCGAGTTCGCTCCGGCGCTGTGGGCGCTGCCACAGCGTCACATCGCGCCCCTGGACCCATGTCACCGACTGGCCCGTGGTGTAGCTCGTCGCGCTGACTGCTACGGCTTCGAGCCGCCCGGTACGGATGTTGTGCTGGATCCCCGGGAGTGCGCCGTCAGCGTCGTGTGGAAGTGCGCGCCGCAGGAATTGCCTCAGGGGGTCCGTGTCCAGCAGGCCGCGCGTGGGCTCGCGCCCGTCCATGCCACCCGCAACCAGTCTCATCCCCCAGCGAGCGACGTTGCTCAGCAGTGGCAGCGCATGCACATCGTAGACCTGGTCCGGCGTCAGGCTGAGCCAGAGTTTCACCAGCTGCTCAGTTGCTTCGGGGAGCGGTGCCGCCTGCGCGGCCAGGAACGTCGTGTTCACCGCGCCGGCCGAGATTCCCGTCAGGATGGGGAGCCGCAGTTGCGGATGGCGACGAGCGATGGCCCGGAGCACACCGGCCTGGTAGGCGCCTCGCGCGCCTCCACCGCCGAGCATGAGCGCCAGCGAGTCGTTAGGCGTCGCGGCAACGGGCGTGGTGGTCGCGGTCCATGGCATGTCGCCCGCAAGATGGAGGGGGAACCGCCCCGCACAAGGGCGACCCTCGTGCAAAAACCGCGCTTATCTCAAGCGACGTGGTCCGGTCCAGATGACCAGCACCCCGCATGTCTCGTTCGACGCGAATTCCGCGGGAATGGCGACGCCGCGGAAATACGCCTCGATGCGTCGTACCGATGCCGGATGGACGAGCGCGTCGAGGTCCGTTTTCTCGCTGACGAGCCGCGCGCCATTGATATAGATCTCCGGAAGGCACGGCCTGCCCTGGCCGCTCATGAACTCGACATGCTCGCGATAGCTGTCATCGATGGAGTTGCCCTGGGTGAAACGAATCCCCGGAACACGGCGCACCAGGTCCTTGAAGTTGAGGACCTTCATGGTGTCGAGTACGGATTCGTCGAGGAAAATCCCAGTGCCTGACTTGCGTCGCCGCTCGAATCCTTCCCGCGCCGTCGCATCGAGGCGCCGCACGGCCGCCACGCGCACGGTGTCGAGCAGGAATGCTGACACATCCAGCAGCATTATCTGTGCGACCTCCTGGCGGAACTCCACGATATCCGCGATGGCCTGGCCCGGCACATAGCCGATCGCGCGTGCCTCGATGGTTTGAGTTCCGAGCGGCAGGCCCTGCAGCACGAACTCGCCGCGTTCGTTGGTGCGCGTTTCGACGCGGCCGCTCAACAACGCGACCCGCGCGCCCAGGAGGGGCTCGCCGTCGAGTGCGCGCACGATACCGCGCAGTTCTCCGCGGCCGTGTTCGACGATGCGATCTTCGCTCGCGCGACCGGTCGCGGTACTGTCAGGGTCGCGTACTTCAGCCTCCGACGCGCCGACGTAAATGTCACGCCTCATGATGGCGTGACTGGGGACACCCAGCTCCACATTGCCCGACAGGTCGGTGCCGTGCGTTGCCCGTACAGTCACCTGCACATCGCCGGGAATGCAGGCCGTGAACCAGCCCTCGTCATTCGCCCAGGTATCGACGATCGGTGTCGTGCGTTGCATGGAGCCACCGCGCCCGAGGAGCACTTCTCCCCAGCGTGCGGAGACAAATGCCCCCGGCAACGGCGCGTCCGAACCTGAATGACGCACGGTGCCCAGCAGCACCGACAGCGAGTCCTTCGGGCCGTCTCGGCCGCACACCATACGGATGATCGCCCGCATGGACGGCACCGCCATGAGCGCTCGCACGGTCGACTCGGTTCGCACATCGATGCGCTGCACCGGCCCGTGGAGACCTAACGAGTCCACCGCGACGTGCTGGAAGCCGAGGAGGTACGTTCCCGCGGTAATCGCCCGGAACTCGAACCGGCCAAGCGTGTCCGTCACGAACGCGCCCACCGCGGCGATTTTTCCGGGGGCGGAGACGAGGGCGAGCTGCACCACGGCGCCCGTCAGCGGGCGCATCGCTATCGAGTCGAACACGACGCCGGTTACGCGCGCACCCGGTGGCACCGGGCTGATGGCGTCCTGAAGGCCGGACGCGCGGAGCGGGATGCTCGCGAGCCCGAGGATTGCGGTGAAGCTCACAACGCTCCACCTCGCGTACGTTTTCACCGGACCGATGAGAGAAAGTCCATAAGCGTCGACTTGGCCGTTCGAATCTCACCATGTTCGAGCCGGTCCAGGATCTGCTCAAGGGCCAATTGCCCACGCGCGACCTTCCGGCGCTGCGCCCGCGCTATGCCTGCGGCGCCAAGACCGGCCATGGCGGTCCAGACACTCCCCACAATGGCGCCAATCACGAGCGCGCCTGGCTCCGCTGAGAGGGACGCCAGCGCCACGACACCCGCACCGGAGGTGATGCCCATGCCCGAAGTCACGCCCGCCCATACGACGTTGCGCCTCCGGCTCGGCGCAAAATCCGCGTCGAGGCGCACGAGTACCCTGCTCGCGTCCACCGCCACGACGGTCGCTCCCACCTCGCTGGCCGGCGTCAGCGCATACGGCCGGCCGCCGAGGTTGAAGCTTGCCTGCATGCTGCCCATGAAGTCGCGTCGCGCTTCCCACGTCAGACGCTCGCCAATCCGCCGCCGCACGCGAAGCAGTTCCTGTCGCTGCATCCATGAATCGATCAGGGCGAGGACTTCGTTTGGCGTGCCGGACACGACACGGGACGCTATGGCCATCGTCGAGCCGAACCACGAGCCCACGACGCCGGTCTCCTCGGGCAGGACCACTCGCGTTCGCTCTTCGGCCAGTGCCTGGCGAAGGTGCTCCGCCGGGATCCCGACCTCGTTCCCCAGGTCGAGGAGCTGTTTCTCGGTGAGCTGTTCCGGCGCGTCAGGCAGGTGAGCCTGTAACTCGGCGGCACGCGCGAACACTCGCTCGAGGGCCGCGCGATCGAGTGGAATGAGCGAACCACCCGGCGAATCTGCCGGAGCGGGAGGATCGGAAGGCATGTCGTCTCAGGCCAGCGGGTACTACCGGAATATGTGCGGTGCCCGGCAGCACCGCATCGCGCCCGTCGCTACTCCGCCTGTCGCCCGCAGCAGATGCAGAACTGCCACTCCACTTCGAGTTCAGTACTGCAGGCCGGGCACTGCTTTACGGAGAGGTTCTGGCCGCAGTGCGGACAGAAATGGGCGTCACGCCCGTCCGGCAGTTCGCCGCCGCAGTACCGGCATCCGGTCCCGTGAGCGCTGACGGCGGCCGCCATAGGCGCCGCGGGTGCGGGTGCAACCGGTTTTGAGGCCGCGGCGAGGGGCGCATGTGGCGTCTCGCGGCGCAGGGCGACCGGCGATGCGACCGCAGTCGCAACTTCTACCGTGGCGCGCCCTGCCATCTCCGCCTGACGAGTTGGCGAGGCAACGGGCGCTCGCACCGTCGCGGGTGACGGTCCGTCCAGCGTCCGGATTGCGCTCGAAGTAATCGTGATCGATGACGTCCCCCACGCGCGGAACAACGAAAGGTCCGGATTGGGAGACTCGAGCTCCGCCTGCATGGCGGCCTGCATATCAGGGTCGCCGCTGAGCAAGCCGCGCGTTCCGGCGAGCAGTCGCATCAGCGCGAGCTCGTACTCCTCGGCCGTGTCGATGCCGAGTTCCGCACGGTTGAGGCGATAGGGGATGATGTGCTGGTGCAGGGCCGACACTTCGAAGGAGCGCGTGAGCAGATCGGGAAACCCGGCGCGCACGTTGTAAACGAGCCGCCGGAACATCCGGTCCAGTTCATCCATCAGTCGTTGCCCTCACCCTTGGACATCAGCTCTTCCCCTCAACCTTGGTCATGATCGCATCCACGTCATTACTGGCGTTCGCACCAAACGTCGTACGCACCTTTTCGACGGCGCGCGTGACGATATGGTCCGAATGATTGCGGGCATCGCGGTAGCCAATGGCATAGCCAACGGCGATCGCGATACCCAGAAGAAAGACCTTCCCCATGTGACCTCCTTGGGGGACTGTCTCAAGGACTCGCTGGGTGAGGGGTCGGTAACGTCCTCGAGGCACGGAAAATCGCGCCGTCCGGGAACGGTTCCAGCACCGTCGGCCGGGCCTTTGCCAGGCGGGCGCTTATCCAGGCGTCGAACCCCGACTCCACGAGGCCACCGGAAGACGATTGGTCGCCCGCGGCGCGCACCGCGATGTCGTTGGCGTATTCGTTCTGCGCGTGCCCGGCATGCCCCCGCACCCAGCGCCAGTAGACGGCGTGTTCGGATGCCGCGGCCACGGCCTGTTTCCAGAGCTCCAGGTTTTCGATGGGCCCGGCCTTCCGCGTCCAGCCGCGCCTGGCCCAGTCATGCACCCACTGGGTCATCCCGTCGACGATGTACCGCGAGTCTGTCGTGAAGGTCACCCGGAACCTGCGCCCCTTCCGGCTGATCGCGGTCATGGACTCGATGACCGATCGGAGCGCCATGCGGTTGTTGGTGGTCGCGGGTTCCGAGACCCACAGGTCGCGCCTGACGAGTGGCTCGGCGTCTCGCTGGCGGAACTCGAGCAGCACGCCGGCCCCACCGGGATTGTCCCCTTCACGCCCGTTGCCGAGGCAGGACTCGTCGGCATAGATGGCGACCAGTGCGTCCGGTCGGGCGCTCACGGCATGACCTCGACGGCCTCGAGGTCATCGATGGCGGCGGTGATCAGGTCCCCGGTGGTGGGATGGCGCGCCTCGATGATGTCGCGCCCGGAACGCATGAACAGCCGCAGCGGCACCACGACCAGCTCGCGTCCCTGCCTGACGAGTGCTATTCGCCTCCCCTCCGACACCGCCCGTTCCAGGCGATCGTATTCATCCGGCGTCAGGTGGGCCACTCAGGTTGCTCCGCACCAGTCGAGCGCCATGCGCTCGAGGACCGCGGTCGCACGCGTGATCTCGCGTTCCTCCACCCATTCGGTCGCCGAGTGCGCGAGGGAAATGTCGCCCGGTCCGTAGCAGATGGCCGGGATGCCCGCCGCGTTGAGGAGCGCGGCGTCGGTCCACGCCGAGAGACCGTCGATGGAAACACGTTCTCCCACTCCCTCCATCGCCGCGGAGAGCGACCGGACCACCGGGGCGTCGACGGCCACGTCGCTGGGCCATTGGGAGAAAACATGATGCACGTCCCCGCGGACTGACTCGGTGGCGGCGACAACGCGCTTCAGCGCCTGCCGCATCTCGTGCACGGCGTCGTCAGGCGATTCGCCCGGAACCGTGCGACGTTCGACCGTGACCAGGCACTGGTCGGGGTACGTTGACCACCCGCTGCCGCCGGAGATCGATGAGGCGTGCAGCGACGCGTGACCGAGTAACGGATGCGTGTGCAGCACCAGCTCCTCGCGCTCGAGGCGGTCCAGCTCCGCGAGCAAGAGTCCGGCGTGACGGATGGCGTCGATACCGACGTCATACCGGCTGCCGTGCGCGGCGCGACCCGTGAACGCGACCTCGGTCCAGGTGAAGCCCTTGTGCGCCGGGGCGATCGCGAGCCGCGTGGGTTCGGTGACAATGCAGGCGTCGGCGCGCACACCGCGATCGATCAGGCATTTCGTGCCCGCGCTCTGCCACTCTTCGTCGACCACGGCCGCCACCACGACTTCTCCCGCGAGCCCGGCCTGCGCGGCGCGCCACGCAGCGCAGCACATCGCTGCCACGCCGCCTTTCATGTCCGTTGCACCGCGACCATACAGCTTGCCGTCGGTGGTCAGGGCGTCGAATGGCGCATGCGTCATGCCTTCCACGCCAACGACGTCGAGGTGGCCGTTGAACATCAGCGAGCGACGACCGGGCGTGCCGATGCGCGCGACGACGTTAGGCCGGCCGGGGACCACTTCCTGGAGCGACACGCGAAATCCCCAGGCCTCGAGGACCGACCCGAGGGCGCGGGCGACCTCTCCCTCGGCGGGCGCGCCGGCCACCAGGTCAGGGTTCCGCGAGTCAACTTTCACCAGCAACCTGGTGAGTTCCACGGCGTTGCCGGCGTCCAGTGTCATGTTCCGGGAACGGCTGCCGCGCCGGTGCGGATGGTCTCGGTGCGCCTGACGACGTGGAATCTTTCCCGCGCGACGCGCACGGGGAGTACCAGTGCATGTTTCGCCATCGCGCGCCGGACTTCTTCCTCGCGCCCGCTGGCCGC